>JAFNGF010000045.1:971-3625 GCA_017885385.1 Planctomycetota bacterium | reverse complement strand
TGCTGCTTAAGCAACCGCCATTCGGGACAGTCACCTATTTTTATCCTTATCTTGTTTTGTTTGCGATTTCAAATGCCTCCTTTTCTTTGGTCTGCCGACTGGCAGCGCTCGCACCCGACGGCCCAACAGCGTTTCCACCTTACTCAAAAAGCTATCGCCACCCAAAGGCCTGCCCGTGTGCGTATTAATCCTCAGCCGACTAAGCTCACTGTCTGTCAGGCCCTCTGCCAGCTCCTTCCGCCATTGACCAGCCGATATCGTACCATACCACCACGATAGGTTCAACAAATCAGACCTCACCTCGGCATCCACGTGCGCAGCCGCACTGGACCACTCGTACCGCCACGCCTTGCGGCAAATAGCCGCCCGAACAGGATTGAGCTCCAGATATTTCATCGCCAGCCAAAAGTGCCGCTCATCCAGCGCACAGGAATAGAACCGTCCCTGCCACAGGTGCCCGATGCGTCTATGAAAGCGGTTGATGTACTGCGTGTAGCGAAAGTGAGTTCTGCCTATGGCGGTCGCCAGCGAACCTTCGGCGTTGGGTATCGCAACAATGTGGACATGATTGCCCATCAAACAATAACCGATGACATCCAGGCCGTATCTGTCTGCGTGCTCTTTCAAAAGCTCCAGATACACCCGGCGGTCGTCATCCACAAAGAACACGTCCTGGCGGTTATTGCCCCGCTGAGTGATATGGTGAGCAGACCCGACCGCCACTACTCTTGCTAACCTGGGCATGCCGGCAAGTTACTCAACGAATGAAACCATGTCAAGTAAAAATAGATGACTGTCCCTAGTTTACGTACGAAGGTGGCGTCTCCTGAAGTGGGGACGACGGTTTACGCCCTGGTGCAGAAGCCCAAGAAGCAAGACCGTGATCCTCACCAGCCTCGGCTGGGTGACAGCGTGACGATTGCTCAGTGGCGTCAGCGGATGGGCACGCCGCAGGCGAAGGAGATTCACAAGGATCGGGCCTCGACGGCCGAGTGCGTGAACGCGATCAGCAGGAACCGAGGGCTGCGGCATTTCCTTGTGCGAGGATTAGAGAAGGTCCGGCCAGTCGCCTTGTGCTTTGCGATAGCCCACAATCTGATGCGTGCGGTTGCACTGCGCGTTCAAGCAGCGCTGGCAACCGTTGGAGACTGAAAAAGGGGTCCCCATGGGGCGAATCCGGCCGCATCGGACCGCAAGGAGAATCGGAAACCGGTGAGCACCCCAGCGGCGGTGCCCGAAGCGAAAATGGATGGCTTTCTCCGGCCATTTGACGCTGTGACAAGACCCCCATGAGGCCCGCGACCGAAACGTAATTCTTTCACAGGCTCTGAGTAATATCCCTGGCGGTCCTCAGCCAGAAGAGTTTGTCGGTCTTTAGAAGCACTATTATCGTATGCCAGGGTCCAGTTTCATGCTCATAAGGCCGCCAAATACCCATCGGTTCGACCCAGGATCCCACTCTATCTTGCCCGTATCCTTCTGAGCAATACCAACCACAGAGGCATCTGCACGAATTATGCTTGACTGCTTCTTGTTGGAAAAATCTTTGCCTTTTATGGGACCAGCCGGTAAATATAGAGAACAACGCAGACAAAATGCACCCGCCTTGATGCTTGCAGGGTTGATGAGGCGGTGCAAATCACTTTGGGGCGCGACCTTATTTCATTGCGGCTGTCTTGCAGCCTCTATAGAATGACCGGCTTATGCGAAGAACTGTTGCCTCCATATCACTTTCCAGCTTGGCCTTATTATCCTTAGCATTTGTATCGACCAACGTTCCGCTCGGCCACTGGAGCTATGACGCTGTGGATAAGCTCATCGGTAATGGGCTTATCGACAGTGCTATGATGACCACCAAACCTGTCTCGCGATTTGAAATGGCTAGGCATATTGCCGAAGCCACTGGAAAAGCTCAACCGCTAAATGAGCAAAATGAAATAATTTTAGCTATCCTAGACAGACTTAAAGATGAATTCAAAGCTGAGCTAATCGCTTTGGGCGAATTGGAGGGAGAGATCATCCAGGGTTTTATCAAGCCGATCGAAGACCCTTATATCAAATACCTATTCGCCAAGAATACGCCAGACCTTGAAAATCAGCGCGGCGATGTATTCCGCAAGCACTCCAATTACAGAGTCGGTTTTGCGTCCAGCATGGCACTTTCCAATGTGGCGGCTTTTTATTTGCATCCGGAATATGTTAATTCATCTTCTGACTCCGACAGCGATATTGATCTGATTGAATGTTACGGCAAATTGGCGATCCCCGCCTTGGGGGGGACAAGCCTCGAGGCGGAAATGGGCAAGGACTCGCTCTGGTGGGGCCCGGGCTACGAAGGCTCAATGCTTATGAGCAATAATGCCGAGCCTTTCAAAATGGTCAAGGTCTCCACCCCCAATCCTATACAACTGCCCTGGATATTCCGCTGGTTTGGGCCGTTCAAGGCAGTCTGGTTTCTGACTGAGCTGGAAGAAGACAGAACAGCTGCTGAGCCGAAATTGACCGGCCTACGGCTGAATTTCAAGCCACATCCGGCGTTGGATGTAGGGCTGTCAAGAGCCATAATGTTCGGCGGCTCAGGAATGCCTCGTGTCGGCGTGCGAGACTACCTCAATATGTGGCGGCCACAAAGAGAAGAAGAAGAAAACAATCAG
>JAFNGF010000045.1:0-959 GCA_017885385.1 Planctomycetota bacterium | reverse complement strand
CAGCTCAACGACGTCCTGCGGACAGGCAGGACAGACCTCCGCATAGAATACGCAGACAATCACCTCTCTGATGAACCGAACGTGTTCTATACACACAGTATCTACCAGCCAGGTTATACTTACAAAGACAGAATAATCGGCCACCACATGGGCACAGATGCTCGCGACTTGCTGATCAGACTGACACATTACCTAAGGGAAGATGTGATCTTGGGCGTTGAATTTGACCGAGAAGTCACAAACCTTTCGTCAAAACCACACCGCACCACCGACCGGCTTGGATTGGATCTGACGCTATTTACCAACAGGAGCTGGCAGCTGAAAACGGCCTACCGATACGAAGACAACGAGCACGGTCGCGAAGATAACCACATTTTTCTTCTACAGTTGATTCACGACTTCTAATAGAACCCGCGGCAAGGAACCGTCAGCTGCTCTCGGCCCTTTATGTTTACAAGGAACTTATCAGCGAAGCTGGTCGCTCCTTGCACATCGGGCGGGAGAATTTCCACCTCAAGCTGATATCCATTATCAACTTTTTTCTGGTTCTGCACCCTGATTAAGTTGTTTTCCGATGACGTAGATTCTACCTCGAAATCCTCGCCATAGTTGTTCAGTATCAAGATATTCCTGACAGTGGGTTCTCGGGCTTTAGCTTTGAAAACGATAATCATTGACGGGTTAACCGTGAATCGCGGCAGCACATCAAAGGTAATAGTCACCTCACCCCACTCAGGATGAGTTCCGGTAATATCGATGCGCCCACTCAGATTCTTTTGCAGTTTTTCCAGGTCTACTTTCGGCTCAAAGTTTGTCTTTGAGCCGAAAGTAGACCTGGAAAAACTGCAAAAGAATCTGAGTGGGCGCATCGATATTACCGGAACTCATCCTGAGTGGGGTGAGGTGACTATTACCTTTGATGTGCTGCCGCGATTCACGGTTAACCCGTCAATGATTAT
>JAFNGF010000044.1 GCA_017885385.1 Planctomycetota bacterium | reverse complement strand
TGGTACCAGACCGCGGTTCTGCCTGCAAGTAAAGCCTCTTTGATGGCGTCGATGGTTTTTTCTTTCGCAAAGACCAGCGTCATCGTCCTGTGCTTATCGGGCGTAACCTGGGCGCCTACAGCCGGGCCGTGGATGTCGGAATGGCCCATCATAGTCAGGTTTTTCTCCAGGCACCAGTTGTGAGCTTCCGGGTAGTAGCTGTCTCCGTTTGCGACCTCGATGCCGTGCAGCAATTTGTTTTCGTACAAGGTGGTGTGGATGTCGACCCATTCCTTTGCTTCGGGTTTCCAGCCTGGATGATTCCAGAAGACAAAGGCGTTTTGCTGGTTGGCTGCCTTAACAACCTCAATAAGATCGTTGGCATCCAGAGGGTTTATGTCCCGCAGGAATATCGCGTTGAAATGTCCGGGCGGAGTGTCGCGAGTGATCTCTGCACCCATTATGAGCAGTATATTCCTTTTCTGTGCCGCCGGCTGGGCGATCTGATACGGGCGATTGTGACTGGTGGGAATATCCTGCTTGTGAGGGTGATACTCAATATGGTCGGTTACCGAAATTGCGTCCAGTCCTTCTCGCAATGCCTCCTCGACGCGCACGGTGGGCCATACAAGGGCGTCGGAAAAAACCGTGTGCATGTGCAAATCACACTTCAACGTCTTGTACCCGAGTATATCGGGAAAATTGATCTGACCTCTTACCTGCTGCGCGGCTAACGGCGTCGCCGGCAGACAAATGATAGCGATCAGTAACACGAGCTTCAGTTTTGTTTTCATTGACGCGACCCCTTCAATTACTTAACTGCGGCATATCAGCACAAGCAGCCCGCGGCGACAGCCACAGCGCAAATCTCTCAGCAATTGCTAATTCTAAATTGACAATTGACAATTGACAATTGACAATTGAAAATAGCTCGGTCCTTTGATATGGTCCAAATTTTGGAGGTTTGCAAATGGATACAATAGGCAAGAAGACTTCAAGGCGTCAGTTTCTGCGAGAAGCAACAACGGCGGTGGCGGCGTTTACAATTGTCCCGCGTCACGTATTGGGCAAAGGCGTGACGCCGCCGAGTGACAAGCTCAATATCGCTTGTATCGGCATCAGCGGCCAAGGCGGGGGCAATCTCGGAGCGGTCAGCGGCGAAAATATCGTCGCGCTGTGTGACGTCGATACGCGCCGAGCCGGCAAGGCGTTTGAGAATTACCCTCAGGCCAAAAAATATCAGGATTTTCGCAAGATGCTGGACGAGATGGATAATCAGATCGATGCCGTCGTGGTTTCCACGCCCGATCATATCCATGCGGTGGCGGCAATGGCGGCGATAAAAAGAGGAAAGCATGTGTATTGCGAAAAGCCGCTCGCCCATTCGATCTATGAGATTCGTGCGCTGGCTAAGGCCGCACGCGAGCATAAGGTGGTGACGCAACTGGGCAATCAGGGACATTCGTTTGACACCATACGTCTTTTCTGCGAATGGATCCGGGATGGCGCTATCGGCAAGGTCCACGAAATACACGCCTGCTGCAGCGCGGTTCATTGTAGGATCGACCAGTTATCCAAGCTCAAAGAAAAGCACGAAGTCCCGCCCGAGCTGGACTGGGACCTTTGGCTGGGGCCGGCTCAGTATCGGCCTTACCATCCAATGTATCTACCCGTCAGTTGGAGAGCGTGGATGCCGTTCGGCTCCGGCACAATAGGCGATTGGGTATGTCACGTTGTCGACCCGGTATTCTGGACGCTTGACCTGGGATCCCCTAAGACCATTCAGGCCCAGGCCAAAGGATATGATCCGAAAGAGCACGCCGACACGTTTCCGGCGGGCACGATAATCGAGTACGAGTTCCCGGCACGCGGCAGCCGGGGACCTGTGAAGCTTGTATGGTACGACGGCGTGGAGAAGCCTCCGCGTCCGAGCGACCTGGAGCCCGACCGAAAGCCGCCTGACACCGGCGCGGTGGTCTACGGGGATAAAGGTACGATAACGTATGGCTCGCACGGCGCCGGCGGAGTAAGAATCATCCCGGAGGCAAAGATGAAAGCCTACAAACAGCCGTCCCAAACGCTGCCCCGGGTGAAAGAGCACCATCAAGACTGGCTCGAGGCGATCAAAGACAAAAAGCAAGCGGGATCGAATTTCGATTACGGCGGGCCGTTGACCGAGATCGCCCAGCTGGGCATTATTGCGACCAAGATGCTTGGGCAAAAGCTCGAATGGGACGGCGAAAATATGCGGTTTACCAACTGCGATGAGGCTAATCAGCTCATCGCCTCGCCATATCGACAAGGCTGGACATTGTAATCGAAAACGCGATCAGCGTGAATTTGGTGCTTTAGCCTAACCTCGATAGCGATATTGCCACGGTGAGCGATACTCGCGTTTGCGCAATCCGTCGGCCTCGGGGTTATTGATTATCTGCTCGGATTTGGCGTACCAGGCAACTTTTGCGCCAACATCGTATCCAATCATCGAAATTGAAAACTGCAAATTGTAGATGCCTTGCCTGGCCTGGGGGGCAATTAAAGAGCACATGCCCGTTGCAGTGCGGGGTTTATGCTGCGATAATAAACGAACGTATCTGCGCCGGTCGTCAGCAAAGGCTGTTTATGAAACGAGTGAGTCCTTCCGGAGGTTGCTATGAGAGCAGATAGTATAGTTGCGCGTCTCACAAAGAGGGCGGCGATGGTTGCTCTCTGCGTTGGCACCGTGTTGAGCCATCCCCAAGCTGTGCTTGAGGCTGCTCCGCGTCTGCGTCCGGGGCCTGAAATTGTGACCGTTGTGCCGCAAGAGACCGATGAGCTGCTGGCCAATCCGGGCATTGGCTGGGAAACCTTCCATACGACCCGCGACAAAGATAAGAATCTGCCGGACTGGATTCCTTCGACCGTTCACTACGCCCGCTGGGGCTGGGGGACGCTTGAGCCGGAGCCAGGTAAGATCGACTATGCTTTTCTTGACAAGGTTCTGCAAGAGACCCGCCAGGCAGGTCAGCGCCTGGCATTTCGGGTTATGTGCTGCTCGACCACGCGCGGCCAGCCATACCATCCGGCCTGGCTGGAACAAATCGGCGGCAAAGTACCCATCGTTGACTATGAAAGCCAGAAGGAGCTGCCGATACCCGACCTTGACGACCCTTTGGTCCTGGAGCTGCACCTGGATTTTATCAAAAGACTTGGCGCCCGCTACGATGGTCATCCGGACATCGACCACGTAGACCTCGGCTCAGTCGGCTGGTGGGGCGAGTGGCACATGAGCAGCTCTGAAATGGGAAAAATGCCAAAGATAGAAAACTGCCGGAAGATTATAGATGCGTATTTGGGAGCCTTCCGCAAGACCGCTCTGCTTATGCTCGTCGGCGGTCGAGAGTGCCTGGGCTACGCTGCCGAGCGTGGCACGGGATGGCGGGCAGATTGCCTGGGTGATTTGGGCGGCTTTTCTAAAACCTGGTGCCACATGCGGATAGCTTATCCGCAGTTGATTACTGAATCCGGCGTCAACGAGGTCTGGAAGAAGGCTCCGGTTGCGTGGGAGAGCTGCTGGGATATGCGCCGCTGGGTGAAGGAGAATTGGCCGCTGCGGTGCATCTTCAATTACGCCCTGGCACTGCATGGGTCATACCTGAACAATAAGTCAGCGCCGCTGCCAACCGGTCAGGATGTCCGGCTGGAGGTTGAGCGGTTTCTTCGGCGGCTCGGCTATCGCCTGGTGCTGCGGGAACTAACACACCCCAGGCGACTACCGCGGGGCGAACCGCTGGTGCTGAAGATGAAGTGGCAGAATGTTGGCTCAGCGCCATGTTATCGGCCTTATCGCGTCGCATATCGGCTAACAGGCGAAATTGGCTATGCCAAGACACTGGTAGGAAAGGTCACCGTCCAGAACTGGATGCCCGGTTCAATCGAAGTGTTTACGCCTGGGTTCTTTAAGGAGCCTGCGGATTTGCCGCCAGGCGATATTGTTGAGGTTGCAGATAGCATAGTGCTGCCGGCTGATTTGCCGCCGGGCGTTTTCCGCCTCGCGGTCGGTGTCGTCGCAGAGGCAGCAGAAGAGCCCATATTGAACCTTGCCATNNGGAACCGCATTATCAGTATTGATATTGCGGTTTATCCGGTTTTTTGAACCTGCCGGGGGGAAGCGGAAAAGCCCAAAGGCCGGTATAAGTGGTATTAACGGGAAAAATCAATTAAATCTATAGAGGTAGTAACCCGTTACTATTACTTGATAGGCGTGCAGACCTGTGCTGAGCAGGGTCGAAGGAAAGGAACCTAAATGGTGGACGACCAATCTTCCGGTGCGGCGCATCTGGATAAGAGAGTTTCGCCGGGCTTAGTAATCGTAACGTTAAGCCGGCATGCGTGCCGGGAGTACTTCATAACCTCAGTTGCCCGGCGCGGCGAGTCCGTGGCAGCGCTTTTTCAAAGAGTGGCTGAGGCTGTCCGCCGGGAAAATGCGCAAGTCGTTTCACAGGAAGTGTTTGGCATAGCGGTTGACGACGGGGCCAACGTCAAGGCGATGGAGGATGCCTTCGGCGGGACCAACGCACCGGTAACGTGGCTGGAGAATGGACACCAGACAGGTCTTTGCGGCACGCATCTTTGGGCTGTTTCGGGGCCGGCGGTAAGATCGCTGGAGCTGGACGGCAGAATAATAGGCAGCATGTTCGAAGATGACTACGCACAGTACTGCCGGCTGGGCGGTCTGCTGCCGAAGGATACATCACGGTCGCCGAGCGAGCAGACCGCTGAAGTATTTCAGCAGATGGACGCGGTGCTGCAGAGAAACGGGATGGAATTCAGCAATGTGATACGGACCTGGTTTTACAATGATAATATCCTTGACTGGTATGACGGGTTCAACAAGGTGCGCAACGATTTTTTTCTTAAGAAGCGGATTTTTGAGAACCTGTTGCCTGCCAGCACGGGCGTAGGGGGGCGTAATGCAGCCGGCACAGCATTGGCGGGCGGTTTATTGGCGGTGGTGCCTTTAGATAAAGCTGTGCGGGCTGCTGCTGTGCCGTCGCCTCTGCAAGATTCCGCCACGGAATACGGCAGCTCCTTTAGCCGGGCGGTGGAGCTTGATCTGCCCGATCATAGCAGATTATACGTTTCCGGCACCGCCAGCATAGATCCAACCGGCAGGACGGCGCACGCAGGCGACCCGGAGACGCAGGTAAAACTGACAATGGAGGTAGTGTACGCGATCCTAAAATCGCGCGGCATGGGCTGGGACAATGCCAAGCGGGCGCTTGCCTATTTCAAACACGCTAAGGATGCACCGATATTCCAGAAATACTGCACGCAGAACAACCTGAGACAGTTCCCGGCTGTGATTGTGGAAAATGATATCTGCCGAGATGAATTGCTATTTGAGATTGAGGTAGATGTGATTCGCACGAAATAAGTATACTCGTGCTGCTTACTCCGGCNNCCGGCGTCTTCACGCCCGCGTCTTGAGAGTGCCTTTGTCGTTACCCAGCTTCCTGTCGGAGCTGAGGCTGAGCGGCAATCGCCAGCAGCGGGCGGCATGCTACGGGCAGACTTCGGTGATAGAGCACGCCTGGTTATGGTATACCCGGACCTTTCCACAAAACTGCTCAGTGACGGCTTTTACAGCGCGTGCGATCCGGAGGTATCATTTGACCCTACGCATATTCTATTTGCCGGCAAAAGAACGCCCGACGATAGGTGGAGCATCTACGAAGCGGCGATAGATGGCTCGAGTGTAAGGCAGGTGATTAGCCGTACAACCGATTGTCGAAGTCCGGGCTACCAGGCGACACTTTTCGTACTCGCTTCGCCCGAGCCGTGGTACCAGCTGACCTTTGTTAGTTCAGAAAAAAATGTCTTGAATGAGTGCGGCGTTGGCCCGGCCATGAGTTTGTACTCCTGCAAGCTCGATGGCTCAGCCGTTCGCCGGCTGACCTTCAATCTGTCCAGTGACATGGATCCGTTTATCATGCCCGATGGGCGGCTGCTGTTTGCCGCCTGGCAGCGGGTCAGGCTGGACCGAGGGCCGCTGGGACGTGTTGCCCTGTTTGGCGTCAATATTGACGGTGCGGATTACGCGGCGTTTTGCACGGATGAGGGTGAGCGAATAAAGCACATGCCTTGCGTCACAACAAAGGGCTTAGCCGTATTTGTCGAAGCGGGCAGCGTTCCCTGGGATGGATCGGGCCGGCTTGCATGCGTAGATTTGCGAAGGCCGCTCCATTCCTACCGGCCGATTACCAGAGACTGCGATGGTCTTTTCCACAGTCCTTCGCCGCTTCCCGACGGCACGGTCCTGGTCTCTCGCCGATCAGCGGACGGCAGCGATACCCACGGCGTCTATCGCCTGGACCCTTACACCGGACAATTTGAATTGATTTTCGATAGCCCGGACTATCACGATATACAAGCCAAAGCGGTGTATCCGCGCGCGAAACCCGATGGGCGTTCCAGCGTGGTTGCCGAGGAAGACCCTAACGGCAAGCTGTACTGTTTGAACGTCTATATTTGCGACCCTTCGGCAAGCTCAGGGCAGGCTCTTGAAAATAGAGAATGGCTGCCTGTCGGGGAGGTTGTGCGCCTTCGCGTCCTCGAAGGCATTGCAATAAAAATTCAAAATTCAAAATTTAATATTCAAAATTTCGTGCCGTTGGCGCAGAGACGTATTCTCGGTGAGATTAACGTAGAAAAGGATGGCTCATTCAATATCGAAGTGCCGGCAAATACTCCTATTGAGCTTCAAACTCTGGATGCTGACGGGATGGCACTGCGAAGCTGCGGCTGGATATGGGCGAAGAATCACGAGCCCAGAGGCTGTATCGGCTGTCACGAGGATGGCGAGCTGACGCCGGAAAATGTTTTAGTCAGCGCCGTCACTCGCCCATCCATCAAGCTTACTTTACCTGCCGAGCGAAGGCGAACCGTTGATTTCAGGCGTGATGTAATGCCGATTATCGCCCAGAGGTGCGCTCGGTGTCACGCCGAGGCCGAAGCCACGCCCCGCCTTACGCCGGAGGTTTCCCCGGTGACGAGTACGGGAGGAAAGGGTCTTTTTAATCGCAGCTACGAAAGCCTTGTTGCGGCAGGAAATCAAGCGGGCTATGGGAAATACGTTGATCCGGGAAGGGCGAGAACCAGTCCGCTTATATGGCACATATTCGGGCGTAATACTTCCAGGCCGTGGGACGAGACGTTCGGGCCTCAGAGAGTCCGCCAAATGCCACCGACAGGCTCGTCAGTGTTGACCGAAGACGAGAAGCGAACCTTTATTGAGTGGATTGATATGGGAGCCTTATGGGATGGTATTCCGGGGCCGGAGAATCCGCCCGCGTACGAAGCTCGCTCCCCGAGCAGGGGGCCTGATCGGCCTGGAGGAGGTGAGCAGTGAAGGTTTTAGGGCTATTACTTATATTGATCGCAACATCTCAGGTTCCCGGTGCCGGCGCAGTGCCGCCGGAGCTGCCGGTCTTTACCGACGTTACCGACGCAGCGGGGATCCGCGCAAAACATAGTTTCGGTGATTTTGAATTGAGCAATATCGTCGAGGGCACGGGCGCCGGTGCAATGTTCTTCGACTACAATGGCGACGGGTGGCTTGACATCTATTTTCCCAACGGCTGTTGGCTAAAAGACGTCAGCGACAATCGTGGCCGCAGTCTCAGGGGCAAGCTGAGCAGCTCCCTGTATCGAAACAACCGCGATGGAACGTTCACCGACGTCACGAAGCAGGCCGGCGTCGGCGACGAAGAACACTACGGAGTCGGCTGCTCGGCGGCGGATTTTGATAACGATGGCGACCTGGACCTTTACGTGCTTAACTACGGGCCGAACGTTTTTTACCGCAACAACGGCGATGGGACGTTCACCGATATATCGCAGCAGTCCGGGCTGGCAAATCCCAGCTGGAGTCTTTCGGCTGTCTGGTTCGACTATGATAATGACGGTGACCTCGATGTTTATGTAGCCAATTACCTGCAGTATGACAGCGGCAAATTCCGCTCCTACTACGCGGCGGCGGGCTATCCGGGGCCGCTCAGCTACAGTGGACAGCCCGATGCCCTTTACCGAAACAACGGCGACGGGACTTTCACTGATGTCACCAAGCAAGCAGGTATATATCGGCCAAACGGACGTGCTATGAGTGCAACTGCTGCCGATCTAAACAATGATGGGCTGGTGGACATCTATGTTCCCAACGACGCGATGGAAAACTACTTCTTTAGAAACAAAGGCGATGGGACGTTCGAAGAGGAAGGCCTTGCGATGGGACTGGCTTTTGGCGAAGGCGGGCAGGGCGTCTCTTCGATGGGGCCGGCAGTCGGTGACGTCGACCGCGACGGTTGGCTCGACGTGTACATTCCGGATATGGGATACGGATGTCTTCTGATGAATCGCAAGGATTATTTTGAGGATCGCACCGCTCCATCCGGCCTGGCCGTCGTCTGCGGTCAGTATACCGGCTGGGGCGGAATCCTATTTGACTACGACTGTGACGGCTATCTCGATGTTTTTATCGCCAATGGCGACCCCCACCACGAGTATCCCGAAGAAGATGTGCTCATGCGAAAGCCGGATATTTTTGCCACATCCACGAATTTTCCGGCGCCGTCCCTTCGGCTTTGCTCAGGACAGGCGTTTCGCATGAGCACATCTTCTTCGGGATACTCGTGGTGGGGG
>JAFNGF010000043.1 GCA_017885385.1 Planctomycetota bacterium | reverse complement strand
ATGACCTGGCAAAGGCGGATCCGGAGACGCCCCGAACCGGTGACGAGTTTTCAGATAAGCGGGTTCGTGACGTGACCTATGAATATTCCGGCACGGAAGTGAGCTTTGATCAGCTTAACGAGTGGAACGAATTTGTAGCGTTTAACAATCCCAACCGCGAAAGCTGGGAAAAAACGACTGAGATGCTTGATTACGTCGGTATCAAAGACGGCGAAGCAGTCGCCGACGTAGGCTGCGGTTTTGGATTTTTTTCCTTCAAGTTTTCTCAATTAGTCGGCCAAAACGGCAAGGTCTATGCCACCGAGGTCAACAAAAACGCCCTTGCACACGTCGAAAAAATCAGTAGCAAATTCGGACTGAATATCGAGACGATCCAGTCGCGCTTCAACGATGCTCGCCTTCCTCGCAAGAGTGTGGACACTATCTTTATGTGCTCGATGTATCACGCTGTCTACATAGCTTCCATCGAATTTGTAAAAGACCAGTTTATCGCCAGCTTGAAGAAAGCGCTTCGAAAGGGAGGGCGACTTGTGATTGTGGATAACGCGATAACGCCTCCTTCGGTTGTGGCATATCACGGCTCCGGCATCGCAAAAGAGCTTGTTATTTCGCAATTGAAGTATTACGGATTTCGCCTGGTTGGCTCTAAACAGTTAATCCCTCAGCGTTACGTGCTGATTTTCCAGCAGGGGTGACGGCCGGATTCATGGTGTTATATGCCATACAAACAAACGCCATAAGCAAGAACTTCGATCGGGTTACGGCCGTAAAAAACGTTACTATCTCGATTAAGCCGGGGGAGTTATTCGGACTTCTCGGTCCCAATGGCGCTGGGAAGACGACTCTCATAAACATGTTATCCACTTTGATGCCACCCTCGAGCGGAGGTGCCAGGGTGTGGGATTTCGATGTGGTCAAAGATGCTTCTTTCGTGCGGCAGAGCATCGGCGTGGTATTCCAGGACTCCACATTGGATTACCGCCTGTCTGGTCGGGAGAACCTAGATCTGCAAGGGAGGCTGTACGGTCTTGACAGCAGATTTAGAAAAAAGAGGATTGAAGAAGTTCTCACTCTTGTTGAGCTCACGGATAGGGCAGATTCCGTAGTTAGGACGTACTCGGGCGGAATGTTAAGGCGCCTTGAGATTGCGCGCGGATTTATACACAAGCCCCACGTCTTATTCCTTGACGAGCCCACGCTCGGTCTTGATCCCCAGACACGAACCCATATTTGGGAATATATAAAGACTCTAACTGAGGAGGAGGGTGTGACTATTGTTCTCACGACACACTATATGGAAGAGGCGGATCATCTGTGCAGCAGGATTGCTATTATCGATCACGGCGAGATCGTGGCCCTTGACGCTCCCGACGCCTTAAAGAACGAGGTCGGAGGAGAGGTAATCACCCTCGAGTTAGAAGACTCAGCTGATATCGCAGGGTTATGCAGCGTTTATAAAAAAAATGGGTACGCAAAGACCGTCTCTTTGAAAAAAAACGAGCTCTCTATTCCAGTCAACGATGGTGAGCGCCAGATCCCGCACGTTTTAAGGCTTGCCTCGAGTACGGGTGCCTCAATCGGCTCAGTCAGTTTGCACAAACCCACACTGAATGACGTGTTTCTCCATCATACAGGCCGTGCGATAAGGGACACCGAGGCGAGCGAAACAGAGCACGTCAGATCCAGGGTCCAGTCAAAGATGAGGCAGCAATAATGGTAGGCAAGACGATTGACTCTTTCTATGCGATGTGGCTTGGGGAGATGCTACGATTCTGGCGCTCAAAGGCGCGCATGATAGGTGCCCTTGCAACCCCCCTCACTTACATCGTTTTTCTCGCGCCAGGTCTGGCGGCGGGCTTTCAGTTTCAAGGAGGGGGTGTGATCAATATTGGTTTTTTCGCACCGGGTTTTATAGGTATGACCGTTCTCTTCGCATCCCTGTTTGGCGGGGGCGCTATCATATGGGAAAGAGAGTTCGGTATCCTCAAAGGAACCTTAGTCGCACCAATAAGCCGGTTCGTCGCCGTGGTCGGCAAGGCCTCGGGCTTTGTTACGATAACCTTGATTCAGGGCACCGCGATACTGGTTTTGGCCGGACTTATCGGGGTACACTACGTCTCATTTTTAGGCGTGCTAGCAGCTATCGTTGTCATGTTTTTTGCAGGAATCGGGTTTGTCGGATTTGGCATTGCCCTTGCCTCAGTGATCGAAAGTCATGAGGGATTTCAGATGATCATGGGTTTCCTCACCATGCCTCTGGTTCTGCTCAGCGGGGCATTTTTCCCGATTGCAAACCTGCCCGCTTGGCTGAAGACGCTTGTATATGTAAACCCCCTTACCTACGGCGTCGAAGCGCTTCGCTGGTGTCTGCTAGGCAGCGCTACAATTCCTATCTGGCTGAGCGTTCCGGTAATAACCCTATTTGCTTTCATTATGCTTGCAGCTGCGGCAAAACTCTTTGGAAAAATGAAGATTTGATATAGTTGTTCTATCGGCCCGCCTAAGCTTCCGGGTTTTTCAGCGGCGTGTCTCAGACGACGAATACGAGTAACCTGGTTTCAAAGTATTGTCACATGTCTGACGGAACGCAACAGTCTCGCAAACAGCTTCCAGCCGTTGTATTAAGCCACTTCTGCCCCTTCAGCCGAGACTCGTCGGGTGACTGGATGCCCCAATGCATCCTCAGAAGTGTTGTCAGCGTAAGGGTGCAACGGCCCTTGCGCATATGCAGCACTTGGGAACGGCATGAACTCATTTGAGTTAAACTGTTCGGCCACTTCATCTGCAACAAAAGCACCTAACTCGGTAAGGCGGACGATTTCGTCATTCTCTTCAATCAACCCGAATTGTTTCAGCCTTTCGACCTTCTTCCGAAAGATGTTATCGAAGGAAACACCTGTTACTTTTTCAAAATATGCCTTTTTGAGATCACTGTTTTTAAGCGGCAAAGTAATTGCCCAACGCAACTGCGTCTCTTTGCTGCGGATAAGGCCGCGGTTAACAGGCAGCTTTCCTTCTTCAATACGGGCATAATACTCGTGGAAATATTGTGAATTAAGTGCAAATCTATCGCGCAGGCTGCTAAATGCGGTAAGGCCAAACCCTATTTGGTCATACAGCATGCAGCACTGGTTGTATGCATAGTGAGAGAAATGTTCCTTTTTCTTCGAATAAACACGACGGAGATTCTCGTGGAAGCCGTGCTCATTAAGGATGTCGATAGCTATCTGTTTCATCATCATGGTATCCTGAAATGACGGGATACTGGTTGGATCTTTTTCCCGCAGTTTGATGATGTGACCCCGCAGGTCCCCATATGCCAGGACCTTCAGACGGTATAGCTGTATCTCATCCACCGGCAATGTGACAGCTTGTTCAATAACGTCAATCCAGTTTTCCATGGTCTCGCCAGGATGGCCGAAAATAAATTCGATATTGAGCTGGAAGCCGAACTTCCTGCTGTTCTCAATTGACTCGATTGCAGTTTGGGCATTGTGAGGCCGGTTCATTATTTTCAGCACGCTGTCATCAAGTGATTGCACCCCAATAGTAAGGCGGTTTACACCGTAGTCTTTCATGATACGCAACCGCTCAAGACCCGATTGCCCTACGAGTGAGCCGGGATCAACGTCATAATTGAACTGGGGACAGTGCGTCAAATCAACTCGCTTGCTGAAAAATTGGAGGAATCGTTTTAGT
>JAFNGF010000042.1 GCA_017885385.1 Planctomycetota bacterium | reverse complement strand
CATATATCGTTGCCGTCAATGTCCAGATTGATGATGAAGTTGTGCGGGACGGCCTTTTCCATGTTCACCGTTGTCAACAGTTTTCCAGCCCTAAAGACCTGAGCCTTACCCCGCAAGGTGTTAGGGTCGCGGGTGTAGGTAACCACGCTCTCGGTGGGGAAGTCCGCGACAACACCCAGGCCCTTATCCATGGCGAAGTAGCACTCGTTGGCGCTGCGGGCTTTGACGTTGTTGGTAAAGTCGCTTGGTAGGCCGGTCTCGTGAGCATAGAATCCGCGCCAGTACCGCCCGTCATAGCGGCTGTTGCCGAAATAAGTTGATACCCACAGCACATCATCGACAGAGCTTGCTCCCGTTGTGATCACATGAATAAGGCCGTCGTCGCGGTATAGGTCGATTTCCATTTCACCATCGGGGTCGAGGTAAACCTTCCAGGCCTCTTTCTTGCAGTCAAATTCCAGACAGCCGCTGCCCCAGACGGCAAGATAAATCTTGCCCTTTCCGTCATAACATACTCCGTAATTCCAGATTTCCTCCATTGGGGCATTTTTTTCGGTAAATATCGTCCATTCGCCGGTTACAGTATTGTACCTGCTTGCGCCAGCGGTGGTGGCGACCCATACGTTGTCGTTTTCGACCGCTATTCCGTAGACGACATCGTTGACAAGACCGCTATTGAGCTGATGCCAGTGGTCGAAACGTCCGCCGCTGAATCGGGCAAGGCCGCCGCCGAATAGGCCGATCCAGAGGTCGCCCGTTTTGGGGCTTACCTCCAGCGCCGTGACCACTCGCCAGGGCAGGCCATCCTGCTCTTTCCATGATTCTATTTTGCCGGTTGTTTTATCTATTCGTGCCAGGCCGTCTTCGGTGCCGACCCAAACCTTCGGGCCGTCGGCTTTGACCGCGAAAATATGGTCGTTCGGAAGGCCGTTCTCAACGGTAAAGTGCTTCCACTGCGTATAAACGTAAGGCAGCTCTGGGACTGTCGATTTTCGATTTTCGATTTTCGATTTTTCGGGCGTACCCATCGACAACATTGTTGACAATAACAAGGCCGTTGCAAGATATTTCATGGTGATTCCTTTTGCCTGTTCCGGCAAACTACAACGTCTTGAGATATTCTATCAAATCGTTGAGCTGGTCTTTGGTCATATCGTTGGTAACGCCATGTTTGTCATTAGGGTTGTATCTTGTCCAGATTTCTTCCAGTGTTTGGGCGATGCCATTGTGCAGGTACGGAGCCGAGTCGTAAATGTTGTTAAGATGCGGCGTGTCGAACCTTCCCTCGCGGTCGAGCTGGAACTTCGTGCCCACATCGTGCCGCTGCCGATCGGTGAAAAGCGGCGGAAAGTGGCAGGTGACGCATCTGTTTGGCTTGAGGATAGCACGACCGTCATTGGTGACGGTTCGCTCAAACATCGCTTTGCCGCGACGTTGCGCATCAGTAAGCTCCGCACCCAAAGGACGGTAACGATTTGGCGGCCGCGAAATCGTACAAATATAATTATCCAGCGCCGACAGCTCTTGGGCAGTAAACGGCTGAATCCGCGTGAAGAAAACCGCCAGCCTGGGGCCGCACTGCCTCTGCAGGCTCGGATTCGTGCCCTCCCATTTGAATGGCGCCGTGTCCAGAATTCCTCGCAACGTGCGGTTATCAACGGGGTTTACTCCGATTCCGTCGGGCTCAATATCGTAGGTAAGCCCGTCAACATGCCCGTCGGGATGACACGAGTGACATGAGAATTGACGGCGGAAGGTATTGTCGGCGCTGTGGAAAACCTGCTCGCCCCGACGTACCGGCGTAACAACTGCGGGGCCTCCCAGGTCGATGTATCCTGCCGCCTCAAGTCGATCAATATCAATTACCGTCAAAGAATCATCCAGCGCATTTGCCGCAAACGCGGTCTTGCCGTCCGGGCTGATAATTATGCCGCGCGGGCTGCCTTTCGTAGGTATATGCTTGATAACGAACTCCGTGGGCTTGCCCAGGTGATTGGGCAGCACATGCTCGCGTTCGTAATCGCCGGCCGATTCGAGCATGGAAATCAGCTTGGGCACGTCCACCACCGCGACGGAACTCGAGCCGGAGCTGGTCACCAAAGCAAATCGACCATCAGGCGTAAACGCCACATCAGCCGGGTCCGGAAAGCAGACGCCCGGCTCATCAAGAAGGACCTGATCCACACGACCGTCTTTCCAGACAATTCCAAGCCCATTGGTGATCGTCCAGCCCTGCAGCAGTCGAGTCATAGGCACGAGATTTTTGGTTCGGTTAAAGGTAATCAGAGCGAATCTGCCGCTTGGATGCCAGTCAATACCCTGCAGAAGGTTGGCGGCGGGAACCACGATGCGCCGCTGTACAACGGCCCGGCCGGCATCAACGACCGTCACTTCAGATATCGAGGGCGTGCGGAACGAGACGAACCGCGATAGATTATTGGTGATGTAGATGAGTGAGCCGTCCGGCGAAAGTGATAAAGACCAGGGACTCCGGCTGGCACTGAGGCGCTTGACCTGTCTTAATGTACTTGTCTCGATGACCGATATGCTGTCGGAAGAGGTATTGAGCACGTATAAATGCTCGCCCGTGCCGTCGGTAAGCACGCCGTGCGGCTCATCGCCCACAGGGATTGTGGCAACAACTTGACGGGATAAGACGTCTATAACTGAAACGCTGTCGTCGAGCCGATTGCTCACGTAGGCTTTTGAGCCGTCCGGACTGAACGCAACGTCTGTGGGGTGACGCCCCACAGGAATCTCGGCTACTTTCTGCCGTGTCGCAGTGCCGACCACAATAACCGTGTGCGAGGCCTCACAGGCTACATAAATCTCCTGCCCGTTGGGACTGAGAGCCATGTTGAGCGGCGTTTTATAGCGCGACTCTTGCGAGATTTTCGGCGGCTCGGTCGGATGGGCGATTTTCTTCATCGCCGCGTCATAATCGAACGCTTTATCGTGCGCGTTCTCGTGACAGGCCAGGCAGGTTTGCCGTGTCACTTCCCTAAGCCCGGCGGCCTTGGCAGCGCGTGGGTCTCGCATTATTGCTTCAGCATAATAATTGCTGCCGGCGCCGTGACAGGCTTCACAGCCTACGCCCTCGTACACAGAAAAGGACTCGATAGCACCTGACACGCTCCTGTGATAAGCAGTCGTGTGACACGCAAGACAAGCCGGACTGGCTTGCGGATCGTCACCGACGCCCTGCTCTTTGGCCATCTTGTACGCTTGCTCAGTCGCCAGCACGGCATACGCGCGGGAATGAGCACTCAGACGCCACTTGCTAAACTGATAACCCATCGTCGCGCTTTTGTGACAGGCGGCGCAGGTGAAAACCCCAATATACTTGGGCTGGCCTCCTTGCGGAGCAGTCGGCGGCTGAACTTGCTGCGGTGATCCCCGCGTACGCGGGGACTCTCTCGGCGTAGGATGGGCAATATCCTGCAGGGCCTTTGTCATGTCAAGCGCGGGCAGATTATGAACAGCAACATGCGAGCCTTTCACCTGGTGGCAGCCCATGCAGTCCTGCGCAGCAGGCATCACCAGCCCGGCTTTTTCAGCCGCTTCGCGATTCATCATAATAGCTTCATCTATGTACTCGCTTCCGGGACCGTGACATTTCTCACATTGAACGCCTTCCTCGGCGAAGAACTTTTCATCTTTTTCCCAGGCTTCGGCATGGGCGCCCGTGGCGTGACAGCCCAGACACATCAGCGATTCCTGCGGCTCCTGGGGAATACCGCTCAACTGGGCTATTTTCTTGGCCTGCGGCTCAGCCAGAACTGCGTAAGCCGTGGCGTGTTTGGAGGCCAGCCATCGGCTGAATTGGTGGCCCATACCTTTTCCATCGTGGCAGGCTGCGCAGACCCTTACACCGACATATACCGGATGTTTCTGAATGCCTTCCGCTGCCCAAAGTGGAGTCAGAAGACAGAGGACAGAGAACAGAAGGCAGCAAACAGAAGACAGAAGACAGAGGACAGAAGACAGAAATGGGCCCTGCGTCCTCCGTCCTCTGTCCTCCGTCCTCCGGCCTCCGGCCTCCGTCGTCCGTCCACTGTTGCGAACTGGGTGACTACTCATTTTTACGTTCCTGGATCACGGTAAGAATCTGGTTTGCCTTAACTTTGGTAAGCCTGGTGGTTCGCTTATCCGGCCAGCGGATTTCAACCACATCCGCCTGGCCGGCTGTGCCGAGGCCAAAATGACAGCGTGGGTCGGCCTGTGAAAGATAGCCCCTCACCGGAATCAGGTCCTGAATCTGTATTAGCGAGCCGGCCTGCCCTGAGCTTGCCGAA
>JAFNGF010000041.1:895-7738 GCA_017885385.1 Planctomycetota bacterium | reverse complement strand
CTGAGTCCATTCGGCTTCGCTCAGGATAAAATTCGCCGAACGGGCTCGGGATAAAGTCTATAAAGGCGGAGGGTTAATTGCACCGGCCTTTTTCTTTACGCTGAAAGAGCAGGTACTTGCCGGCATAAATCCTGAACAAGATTTCACTGAGTGTGGTAGAATGCGTGTGTGCTCAGTAAACAGATAAACATAGACGCGTTTCTGCCAACGACCAGCGACCAGATGCGCCGGCGGCGATGGGGGCAGGCGGATGTTATCCTTATCACCGGCGATGCATACGTTGACCACCCATCATTCGGCGNNATTGGCGCAGCGTCGATGCCTTTCGTTCGCTTGGTCCGCCACGGCTATTTTGGGGCATAACAGGCGGCTGTATCGATTCCCGGCTCAACGATTATGCCTCAATGGGCCATCGAAGAAAACGCGACGTCTACAGCCCGGGCGGCTGTTTGGGCTTGCGGCCGGATCGGCCATTATTGGCTTACTCTGCAAGGGTACGCGAGGCTTATAAAGATGTCCCCATTGTTCTGGGCGGCCTCGAAGCGAGTCTACGGCGCCTTGTGCATTATGACTTTATCGAAGATAAGCTGAAACGCTCTATTTTGGTTGACGCCAAGGCGGACCTGCTTATTTATGGTATGGCTGAACGGGCCATCGGCGAGGTCGCAAGGCGGCTGGATGCCGGCGAAAAAATTGAAGACTTGACGGATATTCCCGGCACAGCTTACATACTTCGCCAAAACACGCCAGCGCCGGATGAAGCGGTGCACCTGCCGTCACTATCGCAGCAGCAGGCCGACCGAATTCTGGTAATGTCGGCACAGAAACAGTACCAGGCGCAGGCTCACCCAGCGGGACTGCCTGTAGTTCAAGAGCAGGACCCCGGCACGATTGTAGTAATGCCGCCGGCAGAACCTCTGACGAAGCAAGAGCTGGACGCCTTATATGACTTACCTTTTGCCCGCTACTGGCACCCTCGTTATGACAGGGGAGGTGGTGTACCGGCACTTGAGCCGGTGCAGTTTTCTCTTACCACGCATCGCGGCTGTTTTGGCGGCTGCTCATTTTGCTCTCTCTGCTTGCATCAAGGTAAGCAAATTAGCTCGCGGTCGGTTGATTCTCTTCTGGCCGAGGCTGATAGATTGCGTTCTGACCGGCGTTTCCGCGGCACTATCAGTGACATAGGCGGCCCAACCGCGAATATGTATGGTATGCGATGCAGCCGGCAGCACATTTGCGGCAGGATAAGCTGCCTGTTTCCTTCTGTCTGCAAGCAGTTACAGCTTGATGTAGGCCCGCTAATCAGAATGATGGAGTCGTTCCTGCGCTGGAAAAAGCAAGCCAAAGTATATGTTGCCTCGGGCATTCGCCACGATTTAGCTATTCGCAATAACGAATATATCGACCTTTTAACCCGTTATTTTGTCGGGGGACATCTCAAGGTCGCGCCGGAGCACTACTGCCCCCACGTTTTGGATTTAATGGGCAAGCCACATTTTGAGGTGTTTGAGGAGTTTGAAGATCGGTTTCAGCAGGCATCCCGGCGAGCCGGCAAAAAACAATACCTTGTGCCGTACTTTATAAGCTCGCACCCCGGCTGCACAGTCGAGGACGCGGTAAAATTGACCGAGTATTTGGTTTTGCGGTCGTGGCGTCCACAGCAAGTCCAGGACTTTATTCCCATTCCGCTGACGCCGGCTACGGCTATGTATGTATCGGGCCTGGATACAACGGGCAAGAAGATTTACGTTCCACGCGGACGCAGAGAAAAAAGCCTGCAAGCCGGGTTACTGCAATATTATCATCCGAAATATAAGAAAATCGTTACCGGCTTCCTTCGTTCACGGCATCGGCGGGATTTGCTTGCTAAAATCGCCGCCCTTTGGCGGTGAAAAACGCCAATCACAGGTTGTACACCTTTGCCATATATTCGTGCGGCTTGAACTTGTACCGACACTGTTCAAGTGCTGTGCCGATGACTTCGATCTTTTCCAGCTCTGCCTGGCCCATGCCGGCTTCATTCATAGCCCTAATGTACAGAATCCGGTTCGGATCAAATCCCATAATTTTGGTTGCCACGGTGTCTGCTGCGAGCGGGTCGAGGCTGGCGAGGGCAACCCTTGAATCAACGGGCGTTCCATGAGTCGGGCCGTTGCCTTCCATTCCTTCGAAGCCATCGATGACCGCTAAATCGGGATATATCTCCTGGGCGAGGTGGAACATATTGAAGTGGCAAAAGTTATTTACAATATTTTCGCCGGTATGCAGACACCATTTATCGTTCTTTTGATAATCGTTCAGCGGTGCGCCCAGCAAAACGTTTTTCAGTGACAGTGTCACCAGCACCCGGTCGTGAGTCTTCATTCGAGCCGCTGAAATAATGTATGTATTTGGGTCCAGGAAAGTGGAAATAATCCGAACCGGCAGCGGCTTGTGCCCCTCACCGAAAACGTAGCGGTATTCGTAAGAAGGATTTTCGTTAAGATCGACAAGCTTCACGTTGTACTGCTTCTGGAGAGCAAGATACCCATAGTTCTTGAATCCTTCCGGCGTTCGCTTGTTCATAGCTGTTGATTCGCCGATGATAATCTGCTGCTTGTAGTGCGGCGTGAGAAAATCCAGGATCGCCCGGATGGCATCCACATGGGTGGCGCAGAGCGGGATGTCGCACGACACGAAGTTTGGCTTAATCAAAATCTTTTTGCCGCCGATGGAGGCAAGAACTTCGTCTTCGATCTTTTTTAGTGCTTGATAGACGATCTCGCGTCGGTCGTTTCCCTTGACAAGCGCTACTTTTGCCGGCGGCGCGGGTTTGCGGTATAGCTGGTCTTTGCCCGGCAGGGGACTGCCGGTCGCAGCATGGCTGATGGCTGGGCCAAAGATTTTGTGCCCGGCAACCAGACCGAGCGCACCCGCGCCTATACCTCGAAGAACATCGCGTCGATTCAGGCAGTTTCCACGAGTTCCCATTATTGGCTCCCTTTCAACTATATCAGCTAAAGCTTTTGTCAGCATTTTACTGGATATTTCTGCCCGAATCAACTTTTGGAGACGCTCGTCTATTGGTCTGCCACACGATTTTGATGGCCGGCGTCCACGTGTGGATCAGCGGTCCGCGCTCTTGCCCTTTTCGATTGCTTCGATCTCTGGCAGCGTCGGTGCGCGCCACAGGTGCAGGACACCAGCAGTGTTCATCGAACCCAGCAACCTGCCGTCCGCAGAAAAAGCCGTTGACCAAAAGATGTACCCCTGGCCGTCCAATGTGAGCACCTCCTGCCCGCTTTCTACATCCCACAGCCTGACGGCTTCCCTGCCGCCGCTGCTTGCGGCCAAGCGTTTGCCATCGGGCGAAAAGGCCACCGAGTGAATGCCCATGAGCACGCCCTTGAAGGTCGGACCTTCTTGGAGGGTGGCGGTTTCCCAGAGCCTGGCGTAACCGTATTCACAGGCAACTGCGAAGTACTTCCCGTCGTGAGAAAAAGCCACGCCAACGAGTTCCTTCAGGTTCAGTTGTGCCGTCGTTTCCTGACTGGTTACGAGATCTCGGAGCCAGCACTCACCTCTGTAGCCCAGCGTGAGTGCCCAGCGCCCGTCGTCTGAGATGGCGTATGCGTTCAGGTTTGTCGGCACACCAAAGGACTGCGTCTGCCGCAACGACCGGAGATCCCATACCCTAACCTCGTATCCTTCGGAGCCTGTCACAATTTTCTCTTGGCCGAGGAATCCTACGAACTGCACGAACCCGTCGCCTGTTTTAAACTCGTGCAAGAGCTTGCGTTGCTGTAAATCCCACACCCGCACTATGCCATTCGTCGAACCTGCCCCAAGGAACCGACCGTCTGTGGAGAAGGCGCTGGGTGCCATAAGAGCCGGCCCCACATTCACATCCGGCAGGGGCTCCATCGTCTGGAAATCCGGACCCTGCCAATGGGCCACCCGGCCCTGGGAATCCATGGTATACACACCTTGGGCGTTGGCGTCGAAATGCCAGCGATCCCCCGGCTGCAACCGTAGCAAGGCGGGCCCGCGCTCGTGTCTGACCTTGGTTGTATCCCAGACATAGACCGATCCATCCTTGGAGCTGCTGAGCAGGGTGGTGTTGTCCGGCAACAACGCCAGCCGCCACACCTCGACCTTGTGACCACGCAGGGTCCCGATGCAACCATGCGTCGTTGTGTCCCACAGGCGGATGGTCTGGTCTGCACTGGCTGAGGCCAGCGTCTTGCCATCCGGCCAGTAAAGAAGACCGTAGACGGGAGCGAGGTGGCCCTCCAGACGCCCGATCTCCTTGCCGGAGGCGACTTCCCAAAGTCGCACGGTAGATTCGGTGAATCCAGAACCGGTCGCCAGGGTTGTGCCGTCAGGCGAAAACGCGAGGGTGGTGAAGCACTCGCTGCTCGGGTGGTTCGCTGTCCAGCGTTTTTGCCCGGTGGCCAGGTCCATCAGGGTAATCTGACGATCTCGGTCAAAGGCGTAGGCGGCCACGCTCAGGTCGCGGCTGGCGGCAAAATGGGGAGCAATCCCATGCCCCGTGGTACAGTCTGCCACGGGCCAAATGACCAGCTTCGTGCCCTCGGGGACCGACCAGATCACGATTTCACCTTGCCCCTCCTGATCGGCCGACATGGTGGCCAACGACCGGCCATCCCCGGAGAAGGCCAATCCTCGGATGGAGCCGGTTAGTGGAATATGGCTCAACATGTTCCGGGCCGCCCCATCCCACAAACGGATGCTCCAGCCCGCAGTGCCAGAGGATTGTGCTTCGAAAGCCCCGATTGCCAGCAATGGCCCCTTCGGAGACCAGGCAAGCCACACCCGTTCTTCCCCCCCTGGCAATTGAACCACTTCCTGTCGCGTGGTCAGGTCCCAGATCGACAACCCGCCTTTGACAATCTCCCCGACCGCCAGCCATCTTCCGTCGGCTGAGGACCCCAGCGAGTAGATCTGGCTGGACTTTTGGCAAAGGGTGAACAGGGCATCGCTGCGGCAGTGTTGCCAGAGGTAGCGCCATTCCCAGCCGCGCAGGTCTTGCTCGCCAGGCTTAGGCCGATGCCGGTTCAGCAGTTCCTGCGCGCGTCCCAGGTTGTTGGTTGCCAGCGCCTGTTGTGAGAGGTTCATATCCGAGGCGTAGGCCTGGGATTGGGCCTGCCGGCGCAGCCGGGCTTCGTTCGCCTGCGCCTGTTCGGCTTGTGTGCGAGCGGTAGTCTCTTTCTGGCGTGCCTGCTCGGCTCGAAAGTACATTGTGGTACTTACAACGAAGCCCAACATTATCACCGCCGCCATAAGTAAAACCGTTGCTACCGCGCCGGCGTGTTTCCGCACAAACTTTTTGAGCCTATACATCGCCGACTCGGGGCCGGCAATCAGCGGAGCACCGTTTAAGTAATTCTGGATGTCGTCCGCAAGCTCAGAAGCCGACCTGTAGCGATGTGAGCGTTCCTTACGCATCGCCTTAAGCGGTATCCATTCGAGCTCTTTGTGCAACTGCTTGGCCAGCGTTCGAACCTCCATGCGACGCCTCGTAGCAACCTCTTTTGCTTGCTCACCCAGGCTTGTTAGCCGGGTGCTCGGCGTCTTCGGCTCCTCTTCACGAATAACATGCCGAATATGGTCAATCCCTCCTTCACGAAACGTCTTGGCATCAAACGGCAAAACGCCCGTCAGCAGCTCATACAACACCACTCCCAGCGAATAAATGTCTGAGCGGGTATCGATGTCCTGGGCGGTCAGATCCGCCTGCTCAGGACTCATGTACTCCGGCGTGCCGACAAACTGGCCCTGCTCCGTCACGAGTGTTCGCTCGGTCAAAGGCTGACTCATCGCCTTGGCTATCCCAAAGTCGATAACCTTAGGCACCGCCTTCTTGCCCTCAATTAAGACCAAGATGTTCGAAGGTTTGATGTCGCGGTGGATAATGGCTTTTTGGTGTGCGTGCTGAATTGCCTCGCAGACCTCTAAAAACAACTTGAGGCGTTGCTCGATGGTGAGCTTTTGCCCATCGCAATGCTCGATAATGGGCACGCCCTTGACGTATTCCATCGCGAAGTACGGTCGCCCGGCCTCGGTTGTTCCTGCGTCGTAAACATGAGCGATATTAGGGTGATCCAATAGGGCCAAGGCCTGGCGTTCGGCCTCAAAGCGGGCGATAACAATTTTGGTATCCATGCCCGGCTTGATAACCTTCAAAGCGACCCGCCGTCTGACCGGTCTTTGCTGCTCCGCCAAGTATACTACGCCGTAACCGCCTTCACCCAAGACGCTAAGCAGTTTGTAGGGACCGATCTGGCCGCCTGGCGCAACTGCCCCACCCGTAAAACTAAGCGTGGGGATAGCTTCGTCCTCACGAGGCGGCNNTATCATTTCCTTGCTGAGCATTGCTCATCGGCGTCCCTCCGTCTGAGCAGCAAATGAAATTCGTCCACTGAGACCGATACAAATATCGTGGCTGGCCAAAGTGATGTCAAGGCGCGCAATGAACAGACGATCTGCTAAATAAGAGGCCTTGTTAGTTACGGTGTGCCTCTTACCCGCGTCCGGACGGAATACAGAGAAGTCCGAGCTGTAATAAATAGCGTCTTTTTGTCTTTGCCGCCGAAGGTGACATTGGCAGGGGTCTCGGGAATCTGGATCGTCTCGGTCTTTTCGCCCTTGGAGTTATAAACTGCTACGACATCTGTTGTAAGATAAATGTTGCCCTGGTTGTCTATCGTCATCCCATCGGAGCCTTCGGGGGCAAAAAGTTTCTTATTCGACAGTGTTCCATCTTTGTTGATGTCGTATACAAAAGTCTTTTTTCCGCCGTGGTCGGCCACATAGAGTTTCTTACCATCGGGCGTACCTATG
>JAFNGF010000041.1:0-883 GCA_017885385.1 Planctomycetota bacterium | reverse complement strand
GGTCGATCCAGAGGTCGTTGAGGCTATTAAACTGTTTGCCCTGGTACTTATCAGCCAAGACCGTGACATTGCCTGTTGGGTCGATGGATACCAAGCGTCGCCCGGTTCCCTCACAGGCCAAAAGGTTCCCCTTCTTGTCAAAGTACAGGCCGTTCGCACCGCCCGAGCTCTCGCGGAAGGTTGACAGTTTGCCGTCCGATGACCATTTGTGAATTCGATTGTTTGGGATATCGGAAAAGAAGATATTTCCCTGAGCGTCAGCCGCCGGGCCTTCGGTGAACTTAAAGCCGCCGGCGAGCTTTTCCACTTTTGCGCCAACCGCGACCACACTGGCTTTTTCGGCACTCAAGCTGACCGTTGTGATTGCCAAGAGAAGTGCTGCCAGACAATACCATTTTTTGTTCATTTTGAATCTCCTTTTTTGCTCCATTTGCTATACGCCTTTTACCCGCATTCGCAGACCATAAACCGAGTCTTGAGCAGTGATAAAAAGTATGTGCCGGTCTTTGCCGCCGAAGGTGACGTTGGCGGTCCAGCCTGCGGGCACGTCAATCTGTTCGATTTTTTCGCCATCGGGATTGAAGACGGTGACGCCTTTGCCCGTCAGGTAAATGTTGCCCTGGTTATCAATGGTCATGCCGTCCGAGCCCATCGAGCAAAAGAGCTTTTTGTTTGACAGGCTCCCATCGGCGTTTATTCCGTATACGTAAGTCTTCTTTGCTCCGATGTCTGCCACGTAAAGCAGCTTGCCGTCGGGCGTGCCTATTATTCCGTTAGGCTGGACAAGGTCGGTAGTGACACGGATAAGCTCTTTGCGGTCGGGCGTCAGATAGTACACGTGCTGGCCATCCTGCTCGATAGGCCCTCTATTCCAGTAAGGCCG
>JAFNGF010000040.1 GCA_017885385.1 Planctomycetota bacterium | reverse complement strand
AGGTTCAAGTCCTGTCGCCCCGATTCGGCACGAAGATAGACCACCAAAATTCACGCAAAGGATTGGAGAAAGGAAATGATCTTCCAGATAGAGCGTCTCAGACGCCTGCCCCAGCACACCAGCGAGACATGGCAAGGCGGCCTAACGAAATTACCAATGTGGATTCAAGAAAGAAGCCGAGAGCCATACCGGCCCTGGATAGCCGGCTGGATCAGCCTCAGGACAAGGTTGATCCACACTACCGAACCCAAGCCGCCCCAAGAAAAGAGCTTCGAAATGGCCTTAGATGCGCTGGCTGAGTTCGCCTGTAACGGCGACCTTGCCGGCTACCGCCCCGGCAAGGTCGAGGTCAAAGACACAGCCTTAGCCGAGCATCTGGGCGGGCTATTAGCTGAGGCAGGCATTGCGGTTGAACACCGCGACAAGCTATTCACGTTTGACCAGATGATTTCTGATATGGCCGAAAAGGTCAAAGGGCGGCCCTTAGTGCCAAATGCACTGGATGTTAAGGGAGTTACTGTGGACCTGATGCGGGCCTTTGCGGACGCCGCTTCACAATATTACCAGGCTAAGCCTTGGCAACACCTAACGGGTGAAGATTTGATCGAGGTGGAGTCTCCCTTTATTGAGACCGGACTTCGCTATCTTACGGTGCTTGGCAGCGGCGGCACCACTTTCGGCTTGGCGTTTTTCGAATCGGTGTCACAATTCGAGTCGTTCTTTCAGCATAGAGACGTTGCAGCCGACAAACACTGGTCGGTATTGTTCGGCCCCATTACCGAACTGCCACTCGGTGACGCGGATTTGTGGGAAGACTATAATCTGCCGGTTGCAGGTAAGGATGCTTACCCTGCGGCAATATGCTCGGAGCCGAGGCCCAAACAGAAACGGCCCGGGCCAGACGTACTGGCTTTTTTGGAGGGACTGCTGCGAGCGTTGGCCCAGACCACAGAGGACGAGATGGATAGCGGGCGGTGGAAAAAAAGCGTGAGCACCTCGAAGGGCAAAATGGCATTCACCCTGGCCCTGCCGGACCTCTTGAAGCCCGACGACGAGGAATTAAGGAGGAAGGTCAAAATACAACGAGGTATGCTCGATCACCGAAGTCTGGAAAGAACACACGTGGATATCCAGCGGATGATACATGAGCGTGGTTTTAAGGACATAAATGAGTTAAGAGCATTTCTGGACAAGAATGTAATTGGCAAGCCGGTCCCCCACCAACCGGCCAAAACTGCTTTGGAACAGGCACAGGACATTGTGTATGATGCGTTCGACGCCTGGGGAAGAAAACAACTGCAGCTGGTGAGGAAGGCTTTGCAGATTTGCCCGGATTGCGCCGACGCCTATGTGATATTGGCGGAGCGCTGCCCGGATGTCGAAAAGGCGCGGGACCTATATGCACAGGGAGTGGCTGCCGGTGAAAGAGCTCTGGGCAAAGAGTTTTTTGAGCAAGAGGCAGGTCGTTTTTGGGGTATGTTGCAGACCAGACCGTATATGCGCGCCAGACTCGGTTTGGCTCAGTCCTTAGAGGGTCTGGGAAATCTCGATGAGGCGGCGGAACACTACCGTGAGCTGCTTCGCTTGAATGCGAACGACAATCAAGGGGTGCGAGACCTGCTGCTGCCATGTCTGCTGAAAATGAACGCGGATGATGAAGCCGAAGCCCTTTTGAAAAAATACAAGCGCGATAAACTTATGGCTATTTGGTCTTATGCAAGGGCGCTCCTGACCTTCAGGCAGAAGGGCGATACGGCAACAGCACGAAATCATCTCAGAAACGCCCTGAGCGTTAACCGATACGTTCCAAAGTATCTGCTGGACGAGGAGCTACCGGAACTTCTGCCGTCAGGGTACAGTCTCGGTTCTAAAGAGGAGGCCATCATCTGCGCGGAACAACTAATTGACGCCTGGGAGGCAACTGCCGGCGCCATTGATTGGCTCAAGTCTCAGACTTAGATTGTCTGCCGTAAGGGTCTTGCTTGAAAGTTGGGTGAAAAGTCGCTAACCTTGCTGCCAGGATATACCACAAATCCTGTATTTCGGAGGCAAAAAAATGAGCGAATGTCGAGAAAAAACCAGCAGACGAAGGTTCCTGAAGAATTCAGCAGCGGCGGCGGCAGCAGTCACACTGGGCTTAAATCCAAAGGGTGTCCCTTTGACAAGGGCTGCACGTGGCGCCAATGAGAGAATTCGTGTGGGATTCATCGGTGTGGGTAACCGCGGAAGCCAACTCCTAAGAGGTTTCCTTACACAAGATGACGTTGAAGTTGCGGCTCTTTGCGACGTGTACGAGCCTTACCTGATGAGAGACTACTCTAATGTCGACAAAAAGCTCTTGGATTCGCTGGGGGCCACAGTTCCTCAAATGACAGAGAAATTAGGCGCCAATGTCGCCAGGTACAAAGATTTTCGCCGCCTGCTCGAGCGTAGGGACATTGATGCGGTAGTTATATCGACGCCTGACCACTGGCACGCCATCCAAACCATTGTGGCTTGCGAGGCGGGCAAGGACGTGTATGTGGAAAAACCGCTGTCGGTAACCATAGTTGAAGGCCGAAAAATGGTCGAGGCTGCAAAGCGGCACAACCGCGTGGTCCAGGTAGGGCTTCATCGGCGTTCTTCACAGGCATACCAACAATTGGCTCGTGACGTCCAGGCAGGCAAAATAGGCAAGGTGACAGTAGCCAGAGCCTACCGCATAAGTAATATGTACCCGGACGGCATAGGCAAGTACCCTGATGCCGCCCCGCCAAAAGGCCTGGATTGGGATATGTGGCTCGGACCTCGGTCGGAACGGCCCTACAAGGACAATATCCCCTTGTACAAATTCCGGTGGTGGCAATCTTATTCTTCGCAGGTGGCAAATTGGGGCGTGCACTATTGCGATGCCATCCGCTGGGTCTTAGCAGAAGAAGCCCCAGCTTCAATATCGGCGCACGGCGGCCGCTTTGCCTTAGACGACGATAGAACCATACCTGACACGATGGAGGTGATTTTTGAACTGGCTTGTGGGGTCTTGATTGTTTTCGGCCAATATGAGGCTTCTGGAGGCCCGGGCTTGGTGAGCGGCGAAATCGAGCTCCGCGGCACCCTGGGCAACGTTTACGCGGGCGCAGAGGGCGAGGGATACACAATTGTTCCTTCGCCGGCAGGCCAGTTCCAGGAAGCGAAGCCCAGCATCCAGCCAGAGAAAAAGGAAGCACCGGATAGAAATAAAGACCTCACGGTCACACATATTCGGAACTTTCTTGACTGTATTAAGACCCGCGCCAAAACCAATTGCGACATCGAAACGGGGCACCGCTCAACAACGTTTGCTCTGCTGGCAAACATCGCTTTGGCCACAAAATCCCGAATAGAATGGGACCCGCGGAATGAGCGAATTACCAACAATGAAAAAGCAAATGAACTGCTGCACTACGAGTACCGAAAGCCCTGGAAGCTAACCTGACGATCTCTATTTTTCGAAAGGGACGAATTATGAAACCTATCACGCGCCGGCATTTTATGAAAGGCTCGCTGGGTGCCGGCATTTCTTTAGCGATGCCCTTTTCTCGCGCTCGCGGGGCCAACGA
>JAFNGF010000039.1 GCA_017885385.1 Planctomycetota bacterium | reverse complement strand
ATATCCGCAGGGTCCTGCAATACAACCTACAACTGGACGGCTTTGAGGTACATCAGGCTGATAACGGGGCCTGTGCTCTGGAAATCGCCGCCGAGCTAACGCCCGACTTGATTCTGTTGGATTGGATGATGCCCGGAATGGATGGTTTGCAGGTGCTCTCTAAGCTCAAACAGGATAAAAAGACAGAGAATATACCGGTCTTTATGTTGACGGCTAAGGGGATGATGGCGGATGTCGGGCGGGCGTTATATGAAGGCGCGGACGATTACATGACAAAGCCTTTTGATCCGACACAGTTAGGCAGAACGCTGCGGAAAAAATTGAAAAAGTACGTCAATACCGAAGGCGGGTAAACCCGCCATAGCCCCGCCTGCGCGGGGCCAAGCTTGCCCCTGCGAGGGCAGGGGTCTGGCGGGCCAGCTATATGGGGGTGTGGGCGCGTACAGATGTGTGGTGTTCATTTCCCGTTTGCGATTCTTTCACAGCAGGGGCAAAAATGCAAAATGTGAAACCAATATTACTGGTCGAAACTTATCGAACGGATGCAGTGGCTGTTCAGCTCGCACTTAAGGAGTTAAAGGTCACAAATTTACTTGTGCATACACCTAATGGCAAAAAGGCACTAGAGTATTTAAGAACCAAGGGTAGTAAGAAGCCGTGTCTTATCCTTTGGGATTTGACCACGCCGGAGGCTAACGGCATCAAATTTCTAAAGACCTTAAAAACTGATAAAGCACTGGCAAAAATTCCCGTTGTTGCGATGGTCGGCTCCGAACAAGAACACGATGTAGTTGAAAGTCTTCAGGTCGGCATAGCTGGATATATACTCAAGCCTGTAACCTCCATAAAGTTTGTCGGGGCAGTCAGGATAATTGAGCTCTACTGGACTTTAAGTGAGGGGCCAAATGGAGATTGAGAACGCCGAAAATTCCAAATACAGAATCTTGCTGGTCGAAGACGATAAGATCGATCAGGCAGCCTTCGAACGATTGGTCAAACAGCAAGGGCTTTCATACGACTATACTATTGTCGGTTCTTTTACCCAGGCAAAGGGCATCTTGGCCAGCACCAGGTTCGATGTCGCAATTGTTGACTATCTTCTTGGTGATGGGACGGCCTTTGATGTTTTGCAACTGGCCAACGATACGCCTGTGATTTTTGCTACCGGAGCCGGAGACGAAGAGATCGCCGTCAAGGCAATGAAGGCAGGGGCCTATGACTATATCATAAAAGATGCACAGCGCAACTATTTGAAAATCCTGCCGCAGGTGGTAGAAAAAGCCCTGGCACACAAAAAAACCGCCGACGCACTTAAACAGTACCACAATAACCTCGAGGCGCTGGTCAAAGAGCGAACAGAACAGCTCGAAGAAGAAAAAGAACTTCTGGCGGTGACTCTTTGCAGTATGAGTGACGGGGTCATCGCGGTAGACGTTCAAAAGCGAATCATCCTATTCAACAAAGTAGCTGAGAATCTAACCAAATGGAAATACCATGAAGTCCAAGGCAAAATAGTCGATGAAATTTTCCATCCCATTGACGAAAAAACCAAGAATCCGGGCGAAAGTCCCATCGATAAGGTGCTCAGTTCCCGAGAGACAGAAACTGGCAGTGACCGCGACGCTCTTATCGCCAGAGACGGCAGAGAATGTCCAATCTCGGCTACGGCAGCTCCCATCCGCAAGAATGACGGCACGATGTTGGGCATTGTTACGGTACTGCGCGATGTATCCCGTGAGCGTGAAATTGACCGGATGAAAACCGACTTTATCTCTTCAGTAACACACGAGCTGCGCACGCCGCTGACAGCAATTAAGGCCTATATCACAACCATACTGCGCGACCACGATATGACCGAGCAGACCAAGCAAGAGTTTTTGACCATCATCGATGAAGAATCAGACCTTCTAAAGAATCTGATCGAAGCGCTTCTGGAAGTGTCACGGATAGAGTCCGGCACGGTCAAATTCTCGCGAGAGCCTATGGATATCACCGCCGTCATAGAACAGGTTTTGTCAGCGGTGCGGCAGTTAGCCGACACAAAGGGTATCCAATTAAAAGTAGATATTGCCGACAACCTGGGCGTGCTGCAGGGTGACGAGGGCAAGATTCAGTCAATGGTCATGAACCTGGTCGGTAATGCAATCAAGTTTACGCCTGAAAATGGTCGCGTCACTATTTCGGCCCGACGCGCCGGATGTGAATTGGTTATAAACGTCAGCGATACGGGTCTTGGCATACCCAAAGAGTCGCTTTCAAAAATCTTTGATCGATTTTACCGTGTGCACCGCCCAGGTAAGCAGATCAAGGGCACGGGACTGGGCTTGGCAATCGTTAAAGAAATCGTGAATATGCACGGCGGCAGAATTGAGGTCGAAAGCGAATTGGACAAAGGCTCCACCTTCACCGTCTTTCTGCCACTGCCCACTCAAACCGCATTATACGTCTAAATCACAAACAGACACGTCTCCATCCTGGATCCCCGATTCTCGATGCTCGGTTCCCTGCCTATGCAGGGATGTGACGGATTGGATTTTCCGCCAAATCTTTTCTATTTGTCCGCGCATTTTCAGGCCGGAATGTATAATATACTCCGACTGGATCGGGGTTCCCTTTGTCGGGGAAATGCTTGGGAGGACCGAAAAATGAAACGTGTATCGGGCAATTTCGAATTTCGAATTTATTTGCGCGGTGGCAGTAATCTTACCGGGTCTTGTGGCGGTTTGTTTGGCTGGCCTTCCGGGAAGCGGGGTCCCCCCGCGTACGCGGGGGCCTCGTGGTTCAACCCTAAAAATAATTCAGCTTCCCGAGGCAA
>JAFNGF010000038.1 GCA_017885385.1 Planctomycetota bacterium | reverse complement strand
CGTCGCCGCCGCCGAGAAAGATATTATCCAGGATCTGCGGGATGGGATTTGGACGAGACGCCCCGTCAAAGTCGATGGCATCATTGTGTCCCGGAGTGACACCGAAGAGATTGTTTTCGATGATAAACTGTCCGTTGGCGGGAATTCCGCTGCCCCAGATATGCTCGGTAAGGTTGTCGGTGGGAGCTTGACCCGGCGGACAAGTATCGGTAAAGACCGAATTACGCACAATTAGAGACGAGCCGTTGGTGCAGATTCGCCGCCGAATCGTATTGTCGAAGGTGACATGGTCGATGAGCATCTTGGAGTTTTTCAAGCCGATCATGCCGTCATTCGTTTGTCCGTATTCTAACACAGCGTGGGCGATCCGGTTATCAGATAAGCTGCTCACAAACTGTAGGCCGTTCCATGTACCATTCGCGCCAGGAGTGCGGGTGAAACGGATAAGTTCGTATTCAGTGCCCTCGGCGACAAGCCGGCCCCGGACAACTATCCTGGCGTTAGGATCGAAGAGCACTGTAGTTGCGGGCATTATGGTCAGGGTGACGCCGAGCGGCACCGTCAGCTCGCCCGTGATACGGAAAGGCCCTTGTTCGGGCGTCCAGACCGTATCGTCTGCCAGCGAGCCTTGCGGCGGATCGTGTAGTCCCTGGTCGAACCAGAAGCAGCCCTGGTCGGTCACTGTCAGGTCGGGATCATGCTCGGCTGTCGGATCACCTGCATCTATGCACGGCGAGCCCGGCCTGAGTCTGTAATCATGATTAGCCTTATCCACAAACAACGGGTCGGCGGTGATATTGCCGGCGCCAGGCCACATTTGGCCAAAGACATCGCAGTAGCTAACGTGGATATCCGAGGCCAGGTACGGGGCCTGGACATCGATTGGGGTGGCGGCGTCAATGATGCAATTAGTTACATTGTATATAATGGTACCGCTCGTGACGCCATACTTATTGTGCGACTGGATGCCGATGTCAGAATAGCCGGGGATTTTGGAGCTGACTATCGTTGTATGGTCGATATTTACAATGGCGGTAGCACCTTCAACCGTCTTGGTTGCGATTGTAGCAACTGTCGGGTCTTCAGGCGCTTTATTATTCTCGACAATCAGGCATCGCTTGATATCGACCTGGCCACCATAAATGCTGACTGCCTTGTCTTTGCAGTCACGCACAATGAAGTCCTCAATGGTAACTTTTGAGCCGAGCGTGTCGATGCCGTCGTCGTTCATGTTAGCCGCCACACCTCGTCTCAAGACACACTGCTGCCCAGCCTGCTGACCATGGATGTAGATGCCATCGGCGTCGTCACTACCGTGCATGTCCGTGATCCAATTGTCCTCAAATAGCAGCGCCGTGCCGGCTATTTCCGGCCCCATAATTGAGCGTGCGAACAAGCAGTTGCGGAAAGTAAGGTCGCAGCCCGATGTAGTGTGCATTATCTTGCCGGCGTTGTCCGTCAAGCAAGCATGGTCAAAGACAATTGTGGAGTTGGAGGCGCGAATTGCAGGGCCCGAATTCGAGTGGCCAACCCGCGGCGAGTGCCCGGCCTGGGTAATAATCGTGTACTGAAAAGTTGATGGCTCAGCGTTGACGTGACGGAGCTCTCCCCAATTTCGCCCAGCGGTGTACGCTGTGAAAGTGACAGGCGAGGAAGCAGTGCCCAGCGATTTGATGCAGCCTGCGACTTCAATGTCGAGGCCATTTTCGCCCGAGGGCACGCCGTCGATAAGCACTAATGTGCCCGGATTGAGCGTCAGTGTGACGGCGTCCGGAATCGTGAAGTCGCCGCCGGTAATGTGGTAGATACCACTCCAGGTTTGGGAAGTGCTGAGAGTTCCAGAGATAGTCTTAATGGGCTGGCCGCTCAAGTCCCTAAGGGCTGCGCTTGCCTGGCTGCCATTGACCTCGGCGCTCAAGATGAAATCACCGTTGCCGGCAATGCCGACCAGTGCGCTACCAAGACCGTTATAGAGCGTCACTTGATTAGTAGAAAGGTTGACGCCGGGATTACCTTCGACCGAAAGGGTCGCCGCAGCGTCCCAAAGATTTCGATCGATGGTTCCATCGCTGCCCAGAACCTCAAGGCGCACGAGCACCGGCACACCAGGCAGATAACCGTCAGGGATAATCAGGCGCAGCGTCGTGCCCTCCGCCGGCTNNCCTCGACTTCGCTCGGGGCAGGCTTATTTGAACCACCGCCGGCCTTGGGGTAATCATTTGTCGAGCCGGTGTCGTACCAGATGTCGACGTACCCACGTTCTATTTCGTTCCCGGTGCCATCGGGGCCGTCGAACGCCTGGACGACAACGCGATTTATGCCTGGCTTAAGGTCTCCTGCACCGAGAGACGGTATCAGGCCTTCAAGCTCAAGGTCAAAGCTCAGGTCGCTGCTCGTAGTGGAAGACTGGTGGACTTCAGCCGCCAAGATGTTTGTGCCGTTGTGCAGCAGGCCCGGCTCTACGGCGAAGTCATAAAACGTATACTCGTCGGCGCCGCTGATGCCGGTGCTTGCAGGGGTCAGGTGGCCGACGGTTCCCTCGGGCATATTACTACGGGCGACTTCCGCTTCCGCTCCGTTGAGATAAACAATCGCTCCATCGTCCCGCAACAAGCGTAGGTGCAGGCGCAAATACTGGGACGCATCAGCCACGTCGAACGAACGGCGGAAATACGTGGTGATGTGCTTGTCGTTGGTATTAGTTCCGTACCCGACGACTGTAGCTTCGGGACGGCCTTCAGACTCGTCGCCGTAGCCTAATTCTGCCAGCCCTTCAGACCAAAATGAGTCGTTATAATTGGGATGACCGAACCAACTGGCCCCGTCAGCAGGTGTTCTCTGATTGGAACCGTCATCGAGGTATTTCCAGACCGNNACATCGAGGTATTTCCATACGGAGCCGCTGCTGACCAATGTCTGGGCAATGCCGCCCGCGCCGCCAAAATCCCACGTTCCATCCACCGGCGACCAGTTGGCCAACTGGCCGTTGACCAGCACGGAACGGGTCTTTATGGCATCGGCAGTCCCCTGCACCGCAAAGCTGCTTGTGTTGGTTCGATAGTAGCCGTATGACTGCGGCAGGTTGGTCGCAATGGTTAACTCAGACGGGATAAGCGAAAGCACATAGGCATTTCGCTGGGCAGCAAAACTCTTCATTTGGTCTATCGTTCCAGCGGCAACCCAATCGCCGAGAAGCTCATCCAGGAATGGGTTGAGCTGCTCAGCGGATAAAGTCGTCTCAATGAGGTTCTTCATGTGCCAGTAATAGCGCGGCACGAATTGCGGATGCTTGAGAAAGCGATTTATCGCCGGAATCGCCGTGGCACGGAAGATACCGTCTGTTACGCTGGGGGTCATTTCATCGCCCCGACCGAACATGGCCTCCAAATCATGCTGAATCAGCACAAACCGCGGGTCCTCAACGCCGCGATAGAGAAAATACTCGTCCCCTGTGCCGTTGGCTATCGACCTCTCGCTGTTATCCACCAGAGCATTAACCGCAAAGAAACGCAACCACTGCTCTACGTTGAGATTGCGGTTGACTGCTTCAACGTAGTTACTGTCAGGAGTGTTATTGGACAGAGCATAAGTGAGCCGAATCAGATCCGACCAATCATCCTCGGCGACGTTGGTTTCCTTGGAGTATGTGTCTCGATAGGCGTTTGGCTGGGCACCCTCGTAACGCAGGTCTGCATCATGAGCGAGGCGCATACACTTGTAGGCATTGCCGGCAGGGTCATCAGGAAAATGATTTTCGGCAAAATCACTGTTAACAACCTCTACGTGGGCGTATGAGCCACTGGTGCGGGTCATATTGAGTGGGGCAAGGTTTTGGCCGTTGACCCTGACCTGAACAGGGAAACTATCGGGTTGCGCTATGCCTGACAATTTGAAAACCGCACCACCGAGTATC
>JAFNGF010000037.1 GCA_017885385.1 Planctomycetota bacterium | reverse complement strand
ATTCAATTATGTTAAGACACAAGGGAATATCGAAATCCGAAACAAATCCAAATGACAAAAATTCAAAATTCCAAACGTTTTGAACATTTGAAATTTGATATTGTTTCGTGCTTCATATTTAGAAATTATCTCGAACCACAAGCTGTCATTCTGAGCGGAGCGAAGAATCTCTTATTTCCGCCAGCCAGACCCTTCGCTTCGCTCAGGGTGACAGTTCTGAGATAGTTTCTTAGTATTTCGGATTCAACTTTTTATTTCGTGACGGTGTGCTCACTGTGGCGGTGAATCAGTCGGACGGCCTTGCCGGTTCGCTCGCGGAGATAATAAAGTTTGGCCCGCCTGGTCTTGCCGCTTCGAGTCGCCTTGATGTCCATCACGTTTGGCGAATGAAGCGGGAAGATTCTTTCCACGCCCTCGCTGCCCACCATTCGCCGGACGGTGAACATTTCATTGATTCCCCGGCCTTTGCGGGCAATGACCGTGCCGGTGAACACTTGAATCCGTTCTTTGTCACCTTCTTTAATTTTGCAGCGCACGTCTACGACATCACCTATCTCGAAGTAGGGGACCTTTTTCTTTAGGCTTTTGCTTTCAACGGCATCCAATAGCTTCGTTATCATCGGTCTATCTCCTGTCTACTTGGCGATTCGAGGCTGCTCGGCTGCAAACCGCTCTGCAGAACGCAGCATTGGATATGCCGCCAGCCGCTCGCCGCAGTAATCGCGGTATTCTATCTACTTCTTGCTTAAAGAACAAGCCTTTTTTGCAGAAACTTGGCCTTTTTCAAGATAGGGCGACCACCTATTTGCCGCCCTGTGCCGGCGGATCGTGCACCAGGAACGAGTCTTTTCTATCCATAGGTTGGCTGCTGCCAACTACGGGTGCGCCGCCTCGTCTTATATCCCCGCCATTCCAGAAGGTGTAGATATTGTCATCATTGATGGCGCAATAGGCCCGTTTCTCAAAGTATGCGTGACTATCCACAAACAACACGTTTTGTCCGTCTTCTTGATGGACTAAAGAGTTTCCAGCCTTCTGCTGTTTTATGTCGCCATCGGGTTTGAAAAGCGAGAAATTCCTCGCCTTTAGTTTGCCGGTGGCAATCCAGGGATTGCGGTCAGCCGCCACGGCCATGCCCGGTTCGCTCGATGTCGTCAAGGCGTATGACCCGTAGGGTGTATGATAAGCATAGCTACAATGCTTCCAGGGCTCAGGGCCAAAATCCCAGAGATCAATAAGCTCTTTGTCCCGCACGCCATATTCGGCGGCCTTAAACTCCATTGTCCCTTTGTCATGGGTGCAAACAAACGTTTTTGCCGAAATCTCACTATACTTGATCAAAAGATAGAAGCTGGCAGAAATACTTGCCGCTCCGCCAGTGCCATCTGGCTGTAAGCCATAGGCAGTAATTCGGTCGCCGGCCTGCCAGTTGTTTATCTTCGGCTGCCAAGTGCTGGCACGTCCGCCGGCCCGCGGCAGTTTGTCCTCATAATCGTTGGCATAGATAAGCATCGCCTTGCCGATCTGGGAGAGATTCGAGCCGCAGACCATTCGGTAGGCCGTACTTCTTGGCCTGAGGAAAATTCGCGGCAGGAATAGCAGGCAAAGTAAGACGACGGGAATGGCGATCCCTACTATTGCAAAGCCCCTGCCTACTAACCGGCCGGCACTTAGCTCGATTTGGACAAGACCGACAATGCCGACAATTACGGCAGAGAACGCCAGGATAAGGCCAGCATGAGCGACAATCTTCGCCGGCATTCCTATTGCGAGAGGCCAGGCAAGAAGGGGCAGAATCGCAAGGACGAGTGACAGTATAGCCGGTCTGCTGATTCGGACATCGACTCTTTTGCCCTCAGCCGAGACTGCCGGCAGCTCATAATTGCAGGCAGTACACGTCCCAACATTGTCTGGATTTTCTTTGCCGCATTTTGGACAGAGCATTTTATGCTCTCCGCTCAATGAAACCGCAACTGGTATGCACAGGGGCCCGCACGGAGTGGGAACCCACAGGGTATCCTACCTCGCCTGTTACCCAAAATCAACCATTTTTGCGCCGGAACAGATTCTCGGGCATCCGCTGCTGCATCAGGCACCATCCATCCGATGCCTGCCCATTTGCGCTTGAACAGCGGCGCAGATCTTTGCCAAAATCAGCTACGGCTTTGGCTGGCCAGGGCGGAAATTCTCGGCTTCCCGTTTTCGTATCTGCTTTGAGAATAAGTTCTTATGTAAGCCAAACGGTGGATGCTATCTCCATTTCGAGGCACGGATTTTTGGATCGCGAGAAAAAAGACCTTGACAAGAATATAGGGGCAATAGTATAAATAGGTAAAAGGCGGCGTGCGATTTGCGCAACTTAGTCTGACTGCCTGCCCGATTGACTGCGCAAGTGTTCTTCGGAGCCATTTGATATTAATGAAGGGAGGAGTGGTACATGAAAAGACTAACCTTACTTCTGCCGTTGGTGGTCATAGTAGGTTTTGCTTCTGCGGGATCGGCAACCACGGTTGCTTACTGGCGGTTTGATGACATCGGTAATCCCGTGATCGACAATCCTGCCGGTACTGTTGCCGCGGGCAATCCCATGCCGGACTCAGATGGTCGGACAGTATGGCGAGAAGCGGCGCACGATTGGAGCGGCAATGGTAACAACCTGACAACGTGGGAATATTCCTGGGCCGGTTTCAACTGGTCTTCGGACGTTGCCGCGGCGCAGGTGCCTTTGACCGGCGTTGCGAACAATCTGAGTATGGCCAGCACAGGCGGTTGTTGTCCTGCTGCAATGACCTGGTCGGCCCAAAGCCTCCCGGGCGGAATAAATATTGAGACCATTACGCCTGCGGCATTTACTATAGAGGTTTCGTTCAAACCTACCTACGATGTAGCGAATGGATACCATACGATCGTCGGCCGCGACGGCAGGGATGTGGCTATCGGTGACGGCACTAAGGCGCCGCTATACTTCTCGACTCGTCCGGGTGCTGCGGTGGCTATCGAGTTCACTGATATGGCTGGACTTAACCATCAGGCTGTATCCGCTGCCGCTGCGATCGAGACCGGCCAGTGGTACAACGTGGTCGGCGTCAGTGACGGTTCGACTTTGTCGCTGTACCTCAACAACATTCTGGTCGGTCAGACCAGCTTCAGCAGCACCGACCCGCGCTTAGCTATCGGCAATGGATCGGGCGCTGACTGGCAAGCCGGAACCTGGACGCTTGCCCGTGGATTGTGGAACGGCGGTCATGTTGACCGTGTCTATGGGTTCATTGACGAAGTGCGTATTTCCGATACTGCACTGGACCCGTCGCAGTTCCTCTCTGTCCCGGAGCCCGCGACGATGGTTCTTTTGGGTCTCGGTGCTCTGGCGTTGGCCGGGCGTCGGAAACCGTAAGACGCAGCAGAGAGTCCTGGAACCCTCTGCCCAAAGGTAAAGAGTGCCAATTCAGGCAAATGGTACGCGCAGGGCGCTCGCGCCGTGGGAACCCGCAGCATACTCTGCATCTACGTCTGGCTACGTACCCTTGGCTTTTTGTCCCAGCTCGTCGCAGCGATTTCGCAAAGACTCCAAGAGCTGTCGGTATTTTTCGTCTTTAGCCAGGTTGACTATCTCGTGGTGGTCGTTTTTCAAATCGTAAAGCTCTTCGTAGCCGAAGTCAACATAGCGGGCGTATTTGTAGCGCTGCGTGCGGAGAGCCTCGCTCTTGGCAATGGTTTTGTGCTCGAATGGATGCTCGTAGAAGAATTCGCTTCGCCACTTGGGTTTTTGGCCTTTCAGTAGCGGCACAAGGCTGCGACCTTGCATCTGACGTGGCACAGGGACGCCACCAAACTCCAGTATCGTCGGCGCAATATCCACATTCAGCGCGAACTGCTCCGCAGTGATACCACGCCTGGGCTTCGGCAGCCTCGGATCAAAAACAATCAGCGGCACGCGAACGGACTCTTCGTGAGGAAACCATTTGCCGGCCAGGCCGTGCTCGCCGAGGTAAAAACCATTATCGCCAGTAAATATGATGACGGTGTTATCGTCAAAATTAAGGCGGTTAAGCTCCTGGCGGACTTCCCCAATCACGAAATCCACGCCGGTAATCAGGCGATAATAGCTCCTAACCGATTCCTGGTATTTCTCCGGCGTGGCAAAGCGTATCTGCCAGCGCCTTCGAGCCTCGGAGTTTTGCAGGAATTCGGGCAGAGCCTCGAAATACTTGGGATCAGCCGTTTCGGGAACGGGCATAGTGGCATCTTTATACAGATTCGCATGGGCACGGTCGTACACGAATTGTCGCGGGTCGGCGTCCTGAACGTGCGGGGCCTTGAAGCTTACCGACAGGCAGAAGGGCTGGTCCTTTGAGCAGCCTCGCAGAAATTCAATCGCCTGCTCGCCCATAAGCTGCGTAAGATGTTTGTAGTTGCCGTCTTTATCCTTGCGTTCGTATGGGTCGCATTGCCCGGGACAACCACGCCAGAAGTCGAATTTATCGCCGGGGAAATCTTGCCCTCTGCCCACGCCATATTTCCCGACAAATCCGGTCCTGTATCCCGCTTGGCGGAGCAGCATCGGATAGGTTTGTGCCAGCGCCTCCGGCGAGAAGCTGGTCGCAAAGTCTTTGATTCCGTGCCGGCTTACCCACTGGCCGGAAAAAATGCTGGCACGACTACATGCACATATAGAGGTCGTAACGAAGGCGTTTGTAAACTTGACGCCGTTTTTTGCCATATTGTCGATGTTCGGCGTATAGATATTCGGATTGCCCGCACAGCCCATCGCGTCCCATCTATGATCATCGGTTAGAAGAAATACTATGTTTGGCGTCTTTTTTGCACCGCCACCACGCCTGAGAAGCTCACTTTGGCAGCCGGCCAGCGGGATCGCTGCTGCACCACCTGCCACCAAATTAAGGAATTGCCGTCGATTTAGGTTTTTCATCTTATTACTTCCTATTATTTCTAAGTGCAGAATTGGCTTCGAGATGGTACGATTATATAAAGACAAATATTGGCAAGTCACGAACAAAAATGCAGAGCCAAGAGATACAACAAAGCAAGAAGAAAACCGCCAGTCTTGACTGGAATAAGTGGGACGTGATTTACCTTGTCCTGCCCACTATATGTATCTTCCTCATCTCCTTCGGAGGGCTCTCGTATCTATGTGGTAGATTCAGCCCTTATCTAATATATTTTTTGGTCTGCCCAACATATCCGATGATAGGTCTTTTCATTATCTACTGTCTTGTTGCAGGTATTGTGAGACTATTTCGTTGTTGGAGGAAAAGCACCAGGAGAAGAAAAGTTGCACTCTTTGCCGAGATTATCATTCCATTAGTGTCTATTGCACTATTTGTTGCATCTTTATTCGTTCCTGAGGATTCGCATCTGAATCGGCCTCCTTTTAAGTCTTTCGCCTGTGGCTTTAAAGACCGGGTAAGAAGTAAGGGTGGTATCGAATCCATACGGGATTTACTAAGAACGTTTCGCAAACCCGATGAACGTGAGATTGCTCCAAGAATACCTTACGAGGAGTGGCCGAAATCATTGAAAGCATTGAACCCTAAGACCGTTTTTCTCTGCGAGGACAAGAATGGCACTGGCTATATCATGGCACGTTGGGGCGGAGGCTTCCTGCCTTGGGGCCTGATCATAGGGACGCAAAATATCGACATTCCTCCTTCAGATTCAGAGTATAGATTGCTTTTGGAACCTGGAGTCTATATCTGGGTTGGGATGTACTAAACGCTGATAGTTCTCACAGTGGTATTTGGGAGTCGAGGGGAAGCGGTATGCACAGCATACCCTACACTTTGTTGTCGTCTTTTAGCAAATCTGGTCGCCATTTTTGGGTGCGTTCCAATGCCTGCTGACGACGCCAGTCGGCGATTTTCTTGTGGTCACCGCTTAAAAGAACCTCGGGAACTTTTAAGCCGCGAAAAACCTCCGGTCTGGTATATTGCGGATACTCCAGTCCGCCACCGGCGGATTCGCTAAATGAATCGTCTTTTGCCGAATTCTCATCGCCGAGCACGCCGGGCAGCAATCTGACTACCGCATCGATAATCACCATCGCGGCTAATTCGCCGCCGCTCAAAACATAATCGCCGATTGAGATTTGCTCGGCCTGCAGACCAATGCGAATCCGCTCATCGAACCCTTCGTATTTGCCGGAAATCAAAATGAGCCTGTTTTCTTTGCTCAGTTCGGCAGCTTTTCTCTGGTCGAACTTTTGCCCCTGAGGTGTGAGCAGAATGATCCGGCCTTTTTCGGGCGAGAGCTTCTGGACGTGCTCGAAGCAGTCGAAAACCGGGCCTGGCATCATCACCATACCAGGCCCGCCGCCGTAAGGTTTGTCGTCAACTTTTCTGTATTTGTCCTGGGCAAAATCCCTTATGTTGGTAAGGACGATTTCGACTATGTGCGCCTCTTGTGCCCTTTTTATCGTCGAGCAGCCGAGCGGCGATTCAAACATCTCCGGAAAAAGTGTGAGAATGTCAACTCTCATCGCTTTTGTCTGCTTGCTGGCCAGAGGATGGTGCGTTTTGAGGCTCCTCCTTTGGCTCGGACTTTGTCTTGGCTTCGGCTTTGACTTTTTCCTCGGCTGCTTTGGCGGCCTCAGCTTCAGCCTTGGCTTTTTCTTCTGCTTGCTTGGCGGCTTTTTCCACGGCGATTCTTTCTGCCTTGTTAAAGGGCCTGCCCTTGGCGCGCGCCAAAGTCCTGGCCTTCGCCCGGCGGGCAGACCTCTGTTCGGCGTATTTGTGCTTTATGCCCTGCCGCAGCAGGATTTGCGAGAC
>JAFNGF010000036.1 GCA_017885385.1 Planctomycetota bacterium | reverse complement strand
TCGATCGCAAACTCGCCGGACCCGAACGCGAGACGCGCAGCAGAGAACTTCTCGGCCAGCGAGAGGCCCTGCAAAAGCGATTGCGTGAGCTTGAGCTGGCGCTGGAGCGGCTGCCGGACGGCCGGGATGCCGAAGCGCGCGACCTTCAGGCCGCGTTGCAGGAAATCCGCGAGCAGATGCGCAACATCGAGCAGCAACTTCGTGATGCGGAGCAGTATCAGCGGCAGCGCAGAGAGCAAGAGCGGCCCGAAGCCGATGCACGAGTGCGTGAGCTTACGGAGCACCGCGAGCAGCTTCAAGAGAAGGCCCGCGATATGGAGCGCAGGCTCGCCGAGCGGCCGGATGGTCCAGAGGCCCGCGAGCTCCAGGCCGGACTGCGCGAAATCCAAGAGCAGATTCGGCTCATCAAGCAGGAACTCGCCGAGCTGCAGCGGCCTCCACGCGAGCGTCCAGAGCGTGAGCGACCGGAGCAAGCACAGATTGAGGAATTAAGGCAGGCCATCGCCCGGCTGGTAGAGCAGGGTAGAGGTGATGAAGCTGAGCGCCTGGAGCGCGAGCTGCGCCAAATCACGCAGCAACCTCCAGAGCGCCCTGAGCGTCGTCCAGAGGCGCCAGAGCTTGAACAGCAGGTGCTACAGCTCAGAGTTGAGGTGCAAAATCTCCGCCGCGAAATGGCAGAACTGCGAGAGCTTCTGAAGCAATTATTGCAGCGGCCTGCCCCCGCGTCTTCCGACGCGATTCGGGGCGGCGGGCAGCGCCCGGAGCGAGAACCACGCCCGGAGAAAGAAGAAATCGGTATGGAGAGACTGAGGTTTTAGGAATTCTCCGCCGACGGCGCTCGTAACGCCCGCTATCCGAAGATAAACACCTCGTCAAAATACAGAGGCGTCTGGTACAACAAACAGACGCAAAAATGGCGAGCCACGATTCGGGTCAATCGCAAAAGAAAACAGATCGGCTATTTTCACAATGAAATTGAAGCCGCGAAGGCTTACGATGAAGCCGCAAAGAAATACTACAGAGAATTCGCTATCCTGAATTTTGAAAAATAGTCCCGACTATGCCAGGCTCGATTGGCGAGATGCTAAATACAAGATGCGAGATACGCCTGTATTATGCAGACTTCGCACCGTCGATTGGCCGTTTTGCCCAGGCACATATCGCGTGGAGACAGAGTCTTGCGGTTTATGCTCGGCAATCATGAATCGGATGGAACGCTATCTTGGAACCTTACGTAGTGCCTGAATCATTCTGGGTACAAAGCGTACCTTTCCAAGCACCGGGTGCTTCGAGATCGCCCCTTTTACTTCTGATTGCTCTTTTGAGTCAAGGTACCCGATGAATTTCTCAGCCATTCTTCTGCGGACGTTTAGTGGTACTTTTGCGCTTTGTATGTTATCGCGTAGGATTTGCGCAATCTCATTTGCTAGATCAAGATCTCCAATGCTTGTATCAGAGGCCATGGCCGAGAAGTAAGTGAATTCTTGATATAGTGTAGTGGCATAGTAAATTCCAGACTTGGTGAGTGCCCATGGTTGTTGGGTTACTGAATCTTTGATATCACCCGACTCTGGCATTAGGAGTCCAAAGGTTGCAAGGCGATGAGTATGAAATGAAATCTCGTTTTTTGACCAACCATAATCGCCAAATTCGGTGAATATATCTGCGTCGGTGACAAAATCCGTTTGTCTCAGTTCACCGGTCTGACCAAGCACTAACTCTAGATAGCTCAATATTCTGAGAGCTGTGAAATGACTTGAATTGGCCGTTGCTGCTGGCTCAAAAATATTTATGAATCTGTGTCCAAGACCTTCATCGAAAAACTTTGTATCCTCGTGTAAGAGACTATGAAGAACCTCGTGAAAGGGTATGTTCTTTTCCTCGTCACGTGCATAGGTCCAAAAATACTCGTCTATTTTTGTTTGTCCGCTGACAAGGAAAGAGTATATCATCTCCAACTGTTCACGAATGTTCCCATTTGATATAGCTGTTATGCATTCTATGATATGTGGGTCAGCCTGTTCCGACAGTAATGATCGGCGAATTAGGGCTATGAAACGGTGAAAATCGAGTACGTCAATCGTTCCTGTAGGTGTCTGCACGGTAACTTTTTCGGTCGATAAGCGATCTCTTAAGAAAGCCAATCGTTTTTCGAGGATCATATCTATCGGCTGCGCTTTCACGTGAAATTCTCTTGATGCAAAGGCGTTGAAGTTCGGTGAATTCGTCATGCGTCTGTATGTTGCCTCACGTAGAGAGAGTACAACAACTAAGTTACAGCCATAAACAAATTCGTTTCCAACCTGGTATAACTTGTCCTGAAGCTCAGGTGACTTCTGGTCCATATTATCCAAGACGACGACCACTTGATTCTTTCTCTTGTTGTCAAGATATGACGCTATTGCTAGTAAATGCTGAGGGCTGTAGTCCTGGAATTTCATTAATAGTTCACCTATACGTTTTTGCCTTTCATCACTGTCTTTAGCAAACGGCTTTAATGCACCTTCTAGTTCTCTATCTATTTTTTTCCTGAACATTTCGTAAAGCTGGTTGAATTTAGTCGTATATTCGGCCGTCTGTGAAATTATCTGATCAATAACCAATTTTAGCGTAAGCGAATGTAGTTCTTCGGTGTTACACTCTATAGTGCGGTAATCGCAGAAAATGATCACACTATTATCTTTAACATCCTGAGGTATGGCTTGGTCAAAGTACCAATGAAGGAAAGAAGTTTTACCTACCCCTGTTCCACCCATTACCACAAATAGAGGTGTTCCTGTGGCTGCAATATCTTCTCTGCCTATCGCAAGAGCAAAAGAATCTCGACGGTCGCCAGGGCGAACTTCTTCAACCGGAGAACGGAAAATTGGTAACCTATCAACAAGAACAGAGCTAAGTTGGCCTTTATAGCGCATGGCATCTTCGCTAGAACAATAACATTCACGCAGAAAATTAGGGTCATTGCTGGGGACATCTAATAAGATTTGTCGAAACGCTGAGTCGAGAACGCAATATAATTCATTTCTATAACCAGTGTTCGTGACTTTTATCAGTGCTCGTGGCTTCTTTCTTAAAGTCGGCGATTCAGTAGGAAAGGCAAAATCGGTCAGTTTATCCTGAGCAATTGCCTCCTTTGACAAGCATTCATAAAATAGGGTGAAGTTCTTACGAAGGATTTCAGGAGATCTCAATACGAGTGCATGACCCTTTAACCATGACGTTCGTTCTGAGATTGCTTTGAATGCTATATACTGATGCCCATTTGTCACAAGGGCATAACGCGCTCCTGTGTGAACACAGTAACCTTGAACTTGACGGATAGCACTCCACGCGTTTTTCCAGTCTTTTATTACTCCGTCCAAGGAATATCGCACGCGTTCTACCGTTGTTGGTATTTCAAATTCCTTTAGATTTTTCTTGGCCTCCACTACAAGCACCGGTTCTTGAAGTGACACTAGGTAATCAATACATCTACGTTCCTCGTCCTCTTTATAATTTTCTTCTCTTCGTATGTGCAAGTATTCATTCCACCCCAAGACATCTGTCAGAAGCGGGTCAATAAATTTGACCCGCGTGTCCGCTTCACTATAGTGATCCTTTATATAGGTATCTAAATTCTGAATTAGTATATCTAACTTTTGTAAAGCCGTATCCAACACAGTTCCCGCTCCGTTTTATCCGCAAGCAAGTATAACTTCAAAAGACGGGGCGAACCACCCATCTTCTCTCTTCTTCAACCAAGACAACACGCCGAAAAGCCACAACCAATTTCACGGAACGAATTCTGACGACCGCGATGCTACACTACGCCAACTTAGTTTCTACGTCGAAAAATCTATCTTTTAGTCCTATAGACTTTCGGCAAACGAATAAGTCGCGGGAGTAAACACCCTGTTTCATTATTTCGAAGGAATTTCTGCTGACAGGTGCGTTTATCATTTGGGTAGAGAGTACCGGAAACAGAAACTGGTGTCAAGGGAATTCCGTCGCTCGTCTCTCGGGTCACGGGTCGGGAGGCACGAATCACGAACAAATTGCGTGGGTTAGTTCTTTGCGGTGACTCTCCAGCCAGTCGGCTTTGCGGCGAATCATCTGCAGAAAGTCCAGGCCGGACAAGTTGCCGAAAAAACCGGTCGCGGCCACGGGCAATACGGCTTCAGCGATCATCGTCTCAATCATCAAGTCGAGCAGGCATCGCAGCTCGCTGCGCTGCAGCGGAGTGATTTCGCGGTAGCCGCTTAAGAACTGAAAGAGCTTACCTTCGTCAAAATAATCGGGCCAATCAGCGGGGTTCGGGCGGCCGCCCACGATGGAGAACTGCAGCATCCCGTTAGCCAGGTCGGTAACCGCCGGTGCAACCTTGACCGAATCAAAGTCCANNATTCATTATAAAGAGCCAAGAGTGCCTCAGCAGTAACGTGCAGCTCTTTATCCGGCCTTGTTCTTTTGTCCGCTGCGACCATCCGGAGATGCCTTCGCACGGTGGCTGAATCGTGGAAGCTGCCCACCAACGGCTGCCACTGCGAGGGATCCGGCGCCGCGGGAACCCAGGCGAAATCCTTCAAATAGCGGTGAAATTTTGCCAGCGCTCGACCGGCGTCAGTAGTAGCTTCCGCTGAGCCATCGTAGCGAACGCCGGCGACAAACCTGAAAAACTCGTATATATGATTGTCCAATTGCAGGACGGTACTATTCTCGTCACGGGTGGCCACCAGCGGCGCAATCGGAAAAGAGTTGCCGGCCAAATGACCTTGCACGGCGTGCGCAAAGGCAACGCGAAAGGGGTCGTCTTTGCCTCTTGGGCGGGCTTTCAATAAGAACTTGCCCCGCTGCGAAGTAATCACCACTTTCGGCGCACGGCGATTGCCGACCGACAGGGCCTTTACCTTATGAATTACGCCGACATCATAATGGCTGAGAACCCGCGCAAGCTCTTGCGAAGAAAAATGTGCGCCGCCTCTGGGCATAACAATTGACTATTGACGATTGATTATTGACTATTCGAACACAAGGCCGATGGCCTAAAATCAGCTACGGTCAGGATAGCAAAATGAGAAGGTTGATCAGGATAGATACCGCCGCCGCCGTAGCTAAAATCAATATCACAATCCTGTAGCGAGCAACAACTTCTTCGGTGGGCCCCTGCTCGTCGGGCTC
>JAFNGF010000035.1 GCA_017885385.1 Planctomycetota bacterium | reverse complement strand
GGAGTAGGCCAGGTGGCAGGGCTAAACGGAAAAAGATGGCCCAATCGGTGAAAATATTGTCAATCCGTCTGCTATTAGTCCTGTGCCTGAGCGGCATCGTGCGAGCTGCCTGTCCGGTGGGCGACCTTAACGGCGACTGCAAAGTCGACTCGGTGGATCTGCAAATACTCGCCGAGCAATGGCTGACCGCTCCGGCCTCTGTTTCCGCAGAGGCGCCGGTCGATCTGGACGCTGACAGCCGCGTCAATATGGCCGACTTCGCTCTATTGGTCGCGAGCTGGTGCAAAGCCGGCATTCCCATAGTAATCAACGAATTCTCGGCGTCCAATAGCACTGTCATCGCCGACCCCCAAGGTCAATATGATGACTGGATTGAAATCTACAACGCCGGCGACAAGGCTGTTGAAGTGGGGGGCATGTATCTTACAGACAATTTGGACCAGCCCACAATGTGGCAGATTCCTGCCGACAATCCCGCTGCAACTACCATCCCAGGTCGCGGCTATATTTTGATATGGGCTGACGAAGACATTGGGCAGCCGGGTCTACACGCCAATTTCAGGCTTGACGCCGATGGTGAAGAAATTGGCCTTTTCGCCGCCGACGGCGTTACGGTTATTGACAGTGTTGTCTTTGATCGCCAGACGCCGGATATTTCTTATGGCCGATATCCCGATGCCTCTTGCCACTGGCGGCTGATGGCCTCCGCTACGCCTGGCCTTGCAAACGTTAGTTACTACCTGGGGTTCGTTGACGACGTGGAATTCAGCCACGATAGCTGTTTGTGCCGTGCGCCGTTATCTGTGGCGATGACCACGAAAACGGAGGGGGCTTTCATGTACTATACGCTCGACGGCAGCAGCCCGTATAGTTATGCGCGTGGCATCCCAATGGGCGCAGTTTATAGTGCTCCGATCACCATTGCCAGAACCACGACTCTTAAGGTCATAGCCTGGAAGCCCGGCTGGAAGCCTGCCGATGTGCAAACACGCAGATATGTGTTTCTTGACAGCGATGTGCAAAGCTTCAGCTCCAACCTGCCGATAGTCGTCATCGATACGCTTGGAAGGGGCCCTGGTCAGGGGGAAGAGACGCCGGCTTTTGCCTGCTTCATTGATACGACATCGCAGGGCAGGGCAAGGATTACTGACAAGGCCGACCTGGTGTGTAACGCTGGCATCAATATCCGCGGTAAGAGCTCAGCCGGTTTTCCGAAAAAGCAATATCACTTGGAAACATGGGACGAACAAGACCGGGAAAATGATGTTTCTGTCTTTGGTTTTCCTGCTGAATCAGACTGGGTTCTCCAGGGCCAATACTCCGACAAGTCGCTGATGCGCAATTTTCTGGCCTACACGTGGAGCAATGATATTGGCCGATATGCACCGCGCACAAAGTTCGTGGAGGTTTTTCTCAACAGCGACTACGGATCAATTTCGTTGAGCGATTACGTGGGCGTGTACACATTTATGGAGAGGATCAAGCGAAGCACGGATCGCGTCAACATCGCAGAGCTCCAGCCGTATCACGACGCTGAGCCTGAGATTACCGGCGGCTACATTATAAAAAAAGATAAGCTCGACCCGGCTGAGCCGACATTTTACACCAGTACCGGTCTGCAATTGGTATATGTTGAGCCCGATGGAATTGAGATTACCCCGGCGCAGCAGGCCTGGATCAAGGCTTATCTGGATCGGTTTGAGTCGGTTCTGTACGGGGCAAACTTCACTGACCCAGTCAACGGGTACGCCAAGTACATCGATGTCGATTCATTTATCGACCATCACATCCTCGTGGAGCTGGCCAAGAATATCGACGGTTTTCGCCTGAGCACCTATATGTTCAAGGACCGGCTCGGCAAGCTGAACATGGGGCCCGTCTGGGATTATGACTTGTCGCTCGGCAACGCAAACTATCTGGAGGGGTGGAAACCTGATGGGTGGTATAACAGATTGGTCGGCAACGCCGATTACCCGTGGTGGAGACGCCTGTTCCAAGACGAGCAGTTCCGGCTGCGCTACGCTGATCGCTGGTATGCGCTGCGCAGGAATTTGTTTGCCACGAGCCGGTTGCTTGGGAACATAGATGACGCCGCCAGTCTGCTCAACGAGGCACAGGTTCGCAACTTCAATCGCTGGCGTATTCTCGGCGTGTACGTCTGGCCAAATTGGTTCATCGCGACCACCTTTCAGGAAGAAATCAACTGGATGAAGGGCTGGCTCCAGAACCGGCTTGTCTGGATGGATAGTCAGATCAGCAGCGAATTTGCCCCCGTACCTCCTGTGTTCAACCAGCAGGGTGGCCACGTTGCGCCGGGCTTTAAGGTGACAATCAGTAGTACCTTAGGCGCCGTTTATTACACTCTTGACGGTTCTGACCCACGCTTACCTGGGACATCCCGTGGCGCCGGCGGGCCCACCAGTGTTGTGCTTATCGCTGAGGATGCGGCTAAGCGAGTGCTGACCCCGGCTAGACCCATAAGCGACAACTGGAAAGCAGGCGCGGCCTTCGATGACTCAGCCTGGCTAAGCGGCACGGGCGGGGTCGGCTACGAGGTGGAGTCTGGCTACCAATCGTTTATCAACGTCGACCTCAAGCAGCAGATGTACGACAAAAATACTACTTGCTACATCCGAATTCCCTTCACGCTGACCGGTGCCCAGCTAAGCGAGTTCAACTTTATGACTTTGGGGATACGTTACGACGATGGCTTTGTGGCGTATATAAACGGCGTCGAAGTTGCCAGGCGTAATTTTACCGGCATTCCGGCCGGCAATTCTCAGGCCGGCGCCGAGAACCCCG
>JAFNGF010000034.1 GCA_017885385.1 Planctomycetota bacterium | reverse complement strand
ACCGGCCCGAAGAAAGGTCGTGACAAATGGCAAAAACCTCAGTTAAGCAGTCCAGTGAAAGCCCTAAGAGTTCGCTTTTTGCGGACAGGGTGTTAAGGTTGCCGATCTTGCCGGCGGCAAGAAAGGAGTACTTGCAAATTATGGCCCTGAAGTACCTGCCGGAAAAAGAAACACAAGGCGAGAGCAGGCTTTCAGAGGTCAGGCGCGAGAAAACTAAACGAGAACCGCTGCCAAAAGGCGATATAAAAACACGATTTAGTTTCAATAAAGCACAGGCGTTTTTCGATGGACAAGATTTAGGACTGCCGACCGGCGCAGAAACGAAAGCAGTCGATATACTCAAGAAGCTCGTTAAGTCATTCGGACAAGTGGTTCAATATGGCAAGTTGGACAAAACTATTGACCCGAAGTCGGACTCGGCCTCTGATGTTCTTCGGCAAAAGGTTTTTGCCATAAATTCTGCCCTGAAAAAGAACAAAGTCCCTTGCAGGATTCACTCCAGAAAGTGGACTGGATATGTTTTAAGCCCTTCTGGTAGTCATTCCTAATCCTTCACGTTTCTATCACAAAAGAAAACTTTAGAAAACGGGACAAGCTTCCACGGCCAATGTAGATTCAGAGGCTATGGGAACAAAAACTGTTTCGTATTGTGAGCGAAAGATAGAAGAATTGAGGCTTGTTATAAAGCGGTTGCAGATGGAGCGGCGAGTTGCGATTCTGCGCGAGAAGGAACAAAAACTGCTTTGTTCTCAAAATAGGCGGAAGGGGCGGCAAGCCAAAGAAAGGGAGTGTGTACAATGTGAGCCCCAAAAACAAAGGCCGCTACCGGGCGGGCGGCGGCCAATAACGAGCAACTGCGACCAAATTACACACAGCAATCGCTTCTGTCAAGCCCCAGACCACAAATTTTTTTGCCGCAATTTCGCCGGGCTTCAATCCGGCCTGCGAATCGCTTTGAACCACGAAACGGCGAGCTTCAGCAAAAGGAGAGTCAACGGGTATGAACAGACAGGTTCGACTTGATTTAGTCATGGTCGATGCGGCAATACAGCAGCGGCCAATAGACGAAGCGGTGATTAGCCGGTATATCGCCTTGATGCAAGATGGGGTTGAGTTTCCGCCCGTCGAGGTAGTCTTCGACGGCAAGGATCATTGGCTGTGGGATGGCTTTCACCGTTATCATTGCGCGAAAAAGCTGGGCCGGACGATGTTGTCAGCTCATGTCGCGAATGGGACAAAAAGGAATGCTCTCTGGCTATCGTTCTCGGCCAACAAGGCACATGGATTCCCTCGGCAGCTAGGCGTTGCCAGGAAGATTATCGAGACAATCCTGATCGACAAGAGCTGGTCAAAAAAGACGCTCTCGGCCATCGCCAGACATGTGGGAGTAACCAAGCAATATGTTTCTAAAATCAAAGATGAATTGCTAACGGCGCATCGGTCAACTGGTTTACCAATAGAGGAGGAAAACGGCGTTTCTGAGCCAAAAACGGCGCAGGGGTCAACCAGTTTACCCCTTTCTCGCAGCAGTGAAATCGAAGTGCAAACTAAGGATGGTATTCCTTATACTCAGCGGTCTCAGGAGAAGGAACACAGATCACAAGAGCCGCCCAAAGACGCCGTTGGCCGGGTCATTCCTGAACATCTGCGCGAGTTGTATGAGGCCCGGAAAATTATATCGGAATTTGTGGCGGCACTGACCAAGATAAAAGCCGGGGTGATGCAGCATATTGAAGCGCGTGACTCTGTCTTTAGCCTCTTAAATGTCACGGCGTTTCAGTCGCAGTATGACACCTTGCGAGCCACACTTAAAGGAGCTATGCCCTATTGCGTCTGTGTTTATTGCGGCGGAGACGCCAAAGATTGTAAGGCATGTCATGGTCTGGGCCTGCTGAACAAGGTCAGCTACGAAGTCGCGCCGAGGGAGCTTAAATGATAGCCGAGGCGACGAAGTCTGAGATTAAGCCGCGTCCCTACCAGTCGGAAGCCGTGGACGGGATACATGCTCAATTGGGCCACAACCGTTCGACCTTGCTGGTCATGGCAACTGGGCTCGGTAAAACAATCGTGTTTGCAAATGTCGTCAAATCGTATATGGAGTGGGGCCGCGTGCTGGTACTGGCTCACCGCGAGGAGCTGCTTGGTCAAGCCTGGCGGCAATTAAAGGCAGTGACAGGATGTGAAGCGGATACCGAAATGGGCGAGTATCGCGCTAATGCTTACGGCGCATTCCGTTCGCGTATCGTCGTGGGGACAATTCAAACCCAAGTTGCAGGGATGGCCGGCAAAGGTAGGATGACCAAATTCAAACCTGACGAGTTCAGCCTGCTCGTTATAGATGAAGCCCATCATTCGGCGGCTCGAAGTTACAGGCGAGTCATTGATTATTATTCCCAGAACCCAAAATTGAAAGTGCTGGGTGTCACCGCAACGCCAGACAGGGCTGACGAAAAAGCGCTGGGAGCAATTTTTGATTCAGTCGCCTACGAGTTTGATATCCGAGACGGCATCGAAGACGGTTGGCTTGTACCGATCTCACAACAATCTGTGTACGTCAAGGGCCTGGACTATTCGAGTGTGCGGACGACGGCGGGCGATTTGAACGGGGCTGACTTGGCACGGGTCCTTGAGTTTGAGGAGACACTTCATCGGATTGTCAGTCCCACCATCGAATTGTGTGGGGACAAAAAGACACTGATATTCGCTGCGTCGCTGGCCCAGGCCGAACGATTAACGGAAATACTCAATCGCCATAAACCTGACTCAGCCAAGTGGGTGCATGGTGGGACACCAAAGGAAATGCGCCGCGATCTATTCCCAGAGTATGCTGCCGGTGGATTTCAATACCTGGTGAACGTAGGTGTTGCAACCGAAGGCTTTGACGAACCCAGCATCGAGGTTGTCGTCATGGCCCGACCCACTAAATCTCGGAGTCTGTACGCCCAGATGTGCGGTCGGGGGACGAGGGTATTGCCCGGGCTGATTGAGGAAGTCGAAGGACCTGAAGGGCGAAAAGCGATCATTGCGGCCAGCGACAAGCCGTTTCTTGAGGTCATTGATTTTGTCGGTAATTGCGGGCGGCACAGACTTATCACGTCGGCGGATATTCTTGGCGGCAATTACGATGACAAGATTGTAGAGCGAGCGAAATACAATGCCGAGAAGAAATCGGCGGATACTGGTATCCCTGTTGACGTCATTGACGAGTTACAGATTGCTGAGTGGCAACTTGAGAAAGAAAAACGCGAGGCGGTGGAGGCGGCGCGGCGCCAGAAATTGAAACTCCGGGCACAGTATTCCACCGCCAAGATCAACCCGTTTGACGTTTACGGCATCGAGCCGTGGCGGGAGCGAGCCTGGCATAAGGGCAGGCAGCCGACAGAAAAGCAGGTTGGTTTCCTCGATCGCAGTGGCGTCGATGTTTCCGGTTTGAGCTTTACACACGCTCAACAGCTTATCAAAAAGTTGATTGAGCAAAGGCAGAACGGTGGATGTTCATATAAGCAAGCGAAGGTTCTTACTCGATATGGATACGCCCCGACCGAAATCGGATTTGAGGAAGCTAAGGGGTTAATCTCAACTATCGCAGAGAACGGTTGGAAACGCACAGGATGAATTGGCTGCGGGTAAAACGAGACAAACCTTGCGCAGTATGTGGAAAGCCGGATTGGTGTTCTGTATCGGCGGACGGCACAGTCGCCTGTTGTATGCGGACTGAAAGCCCTAAAGAGTGTAAGTCCGGCGGCTGGTTTCATAAACTTACTGAACCTCTGAACTATAGGCCCATGCCCCAGAAGCCAAAGCGCGTACCCGTCCAGGACTTTGTTACCCTGGCGAGTCGGTATGCCGAGAATTTGAGAGACATTGACAAGCTGGCAGAGAATCTTGGGGTTTCTATTCGGTCACTGGAACGATTGGAAGTTGGCTGGAACGGCCAGGCCCATACGTTTCCAATGCGTGACGCCAGGGAAAGGGTCATCGGCATACGGGTCAGAGGGACTAAGGGCAAGTGGGCCGTACCCGGCAGCAGAAATGGAATCTTCTGGCCGGAAGGCGTCTATTCCGGTAGTGACTGGCCTCTGGTTATCTGTGAAGGCCCAACAGATTGTGCTGCATTGCTGGATATGGAGTTTGACGTTATTGGCAGGCCGAGTTGCCTGGGTGGTGTTGGGTACATCGTGGAGTTTCTCAAGGGCCGGCGGCGTGATGTAATCATCATGGCCGACAAAGACGAACCAAAGGAACGCCCGGATGGTTCTGTCTGGTTTCCGGGCCAAGAGGGGGCTATGAGGCTGAGTAAGGCGATTGCTCCCATTGCCCGCAGCGTGAAGATTGTTAAACCACCTTTCCACAAAGACATCAGGGACTGGCGCAAGGCTGGAGCAACACGGCAGGCAGTACAGAGTGTCATTAGCAATATGAGGTATGTGGCATGATTTACCGAGTGAAAGACTGGAACCAACTATATGAAAAGGCCCAGACTCGTAAGTGCAAGGATATGAAGTGGGTAGCGATCCCCAACAAGCATGATGGCGCGGGCTATAGTACCGTCGCAGCCCACCCGCGAAACTGCGAGTTGTTCACGGCTTGGATTCTAATTCTTGAAGTGGCCAGTAAGATGCCAACACGGGGCGTGCTTTTCAAAGATGGCAAGCCAATAACGGCAAGGGACCTGGCTAAGCGAACACGCTTTCCAGAGGATATATTCGCCCTGGCCTTCACAATCCTGGTCGAACCGGAGATAGGTTGGTTGGAACGTGTTGCCGGCGATGGGATCATAGAGGATGAGAAATATGCAAAAGAAGACGTAATGGCCGATTGAGGGCAAAATTCTGCATGACTACCACCGCACTGGTAGCGGACTGGTAGCAGGCTACCACTGCATTGGAACTACAGGACAGGACAGGACACAACAGGACAGTAAAGACTATCATAGAAAGAAAGTAACTAACGTATGGTAGAAGAGAAGTAAGTAACGATAGAGAAAGATTCAAAAGGAGTAAGGAAATGAGACGCGCAAAAGGCACTGTTTTGAGAAAAGGGTAGCGAGACTATGAGCACAGATCNNACAAGGCGGAATCAGCCTGATAAGGGTAGAGCAAGACCGAGTAAGTGAAATAATCACCTTGCACAACGAAATTGTAAGCTATTTGCGTATGAGCGTTAAGAAGGCCATACGGATAGGGGAGCTGCTAAGTGAACAGAAAGCCTGTTTGCAACACGGAGAATTTTTGCCGTTGTTCACGGCTACTTGCAGCGCAGACGGGAACGACAGTGCCGAACGTATGTCGACCCAGATACTTTTTGACCGTGTTACGCAGACTACTACCAGCGCCGTAAGAAGCAAAGTGGACGAGTCAGCCGGCCCATAGGTTCGTGCCAAATGCCCTGCCAGAGCGGTTTAGACGGCCCAGAATCGAAAAACTCAGGCCGACTGGACTCCGGCAAGGGGTATTTTCAAACTTGAGCCCACGCGGGATTTTCTGACTGGCAGAAAAAAAAACGTGGGCGAATCGGCAAAGGCAAATGGCAGCGCAAAAGGTACTGTTCTGATA
>JAFNGF010000033.1 GCA_017885385.1 Planctomycetota bacterium | reverse complement strand
CAGCCTGTCCAATTCCCTTGCACCTGGCAATCGCATTTTCTTCAAAGGCCGGTTTGAAGCGAAGGCATATCCATCCACCGGACTTTCCAGTCCCAGGTTCAGGTCTTTGACAGTGCCCGCACCTCGTACCTCCACGCCGCGATTGAAGTACAGGAAACTTGGTATTAGCAGCTTTGACCCTTCTATCAGCAGTTTAACCGACCCCTCCCCACTTGGCCGAGGCTCGTCAAACCTTATGCCCAACGCCCTGTGCAAAGTGGCAATAATGTCGCTGCCGACAAGATCAGATTCGCAAATGTCCACCTCAGCTTCACCTGTCAAGCCCCGCAAATGCGACACCGTCACTGCTGTTCCCTTTCCAGCCAGACGACCGGGGATTTTGTGTGCATCGGGCTTGAAGCAGCGCACGGTCTGGTCCAGATCGAGATTCCTGAAATCGGCATCTACCCAGGCAGACACCTCTCGGCCGTGCCGACCAAAAGTTGCTCGCGCCGATACGCTGCCACCCAGCAGCTCGAATGTCGATTGGTCCACAACCAGCCGATTCTTGCCTGCATAGGCTACAATTTGCGAGTCTCTGATTTGTGCACCACGAAAACTGCCATCGGCGGTCCGGGCCTTGATTTCAAGAAGTAGACGCTCCAGCGGCCGGGCTGTGTCAGCAGTTCTTGCCGTTGCGAACCCAGACGACGTGCCGGCAAGGCCTTTGCACGCTGGCCACCAGTTCGCAGGAGCAGCCAAGTCGATATCTCGCCATTTGAACTCAGCATTACTCTGGGGCCAATCATCGAACCGGATTGTTGCCTTTCCCTCGCAGGAGCCGCCAAAAACTCTTACGCCGATCTCTCGCAATTTAAGGGTCTGGCCTTCAACACTACTAGAAAAGGTCACGTAGCCGAAGTCCTTCCCTGCCAGCACGACCTCCGCGGATACGTTAGCGTTTGCCTTTGCGCTTCGCTTGAGAACATCTAAGTCAGCTTTTGCCTCTCCGTCTGCTCGACACTCCAAGTTGTACTGAGGCAGGATAATCGGCCATTTTTCAGCAGTCGTCTCGATATGTAGCAATTGTGGCTGAGAGAGATTGAAGCTCATCTTTCCCTTTGCGATTCCGGTCTTGTGCCTTAGAACAATCGGGTCAAGCCTGACCTGTCCGTCGCGCAAAGAGATTTCACCTTCACCGTGCTCGGCCTGGAAGGCGGACACTGTTATCTGCTTTGCCCGCCAACTGCCGAAGGCCTCCAGGCGATCGGTTTCAAAGTTAGGTAGGTCAACTTTCAAATTGGCGGCGATCAGCCCCTGCCAGATTAGTGGCGGACCAATCATTTTGCCTACCGAACTGAGCGAGAATTCCTGCAGATCCAGGGTCAAGTGACTGAATCGACTGGAAAACTCATATTGGCCGGCAAGATGACAGCTCCCACCCAGCAGGTCAAATGACTCGGACGACGTAAATTCAATACGCTGTGGCGTCAGATTCGCGTGCAACTGCACCTTCAAAGTCGGAATCATTCGGCCCCAGAACATCATGTTCTCGCCAGTGACGGCAGAGTCAAAAGTCAGATTCAAAGGCTGGACCGTGCCGCCGACGTTCGCGTCGACATGCCACGCCGCGTTCAGACTTGCGGCTTGTGTTGGCCCCCCGCACGGGGACTTTGGCCTGTAGCATAAAGAGGCCCGTGCTTGCTTGAGCTGCGTCTCCGGCAATGTGATTGTGCCCACCGATGCCACAGTCAGGTCGTTACAGTCCAGCTTAAAATCTGAGATGGTAATGCTCTTGCGGTCTCCCATCGCTGCCAATTGCAGACTTAAGGGTTGTACCCATAGTTCTTTGACTTGAAGTTTCTCTGCAGCAAGTCGAATCGACCAGCTCTGGTCACTCGCTGAAAACTGGCCCTGAGCGCTGACATGTCGGGCGTTTGGCACATCGAGGTCCTCCAGCGTAATTCGTGGCCAGTCCATAAGAAAACGAGCCGCTACTCCACCTACCTGAACGTCCTTTCCCTTGTATCGCCATGACAGATGCGGAGCTGATGCTTGCCACATAAGCCGCGAACCAGCTAGGCCCGAGCCGGCGGCCTCCATTTCAGCATCCCACCTGCCCCCACGGTGAGCGCCCGCTCGCCACAGCTTTGACCTGGATATGTTTTGGCCCGGCTCGAGGCCACTCAAGCGAGCAATCCCAAGTACCTGCATGGTCAATTCTATTGTCGCCGCTGACACGAGTCCATGACCCGGTACATTGTCCCTTTCCGGTTTCACGATTCCAGTGGCCGCTAACGTTCGTCGTGAGACAGCCTGTTGCAACCACAAGTTGGACGGCTTGAAACGTGTTCCGCTGCAACCTGATCATTCCGCCTGCGATCGTAGTCTTCTCCAAGGGCAGTGTCTGATCGTCAAAAACAAGGTCTTCAGGCTTTAGGTTTATTTGGTCAGGTGCGATTTCGACTCCGGCATCTCCCCGTATTTTCGCCGTGCCAAGCTGCAGGTGCTCCAGCTTCAGGCGTCCTGTCAATTTCTGCTTTGTTAGCTGACCCTGCCATTGACCAGATGCGCGTGTCGGCGTGACATTGTTGGGAAACCAGATTCCCAGCAAATCATCCATTCTCTCAAATCTGAAGTCTACAACATGGCTACTGGCTTCGCCAGGTACTATTCGTCCTTGCAGGTCTAACCGTGAGGGAATATTGACGTCGAAATGCCAGGCTAACGTGCTACCTTGTGCGCCGTGAAAATTCAGTGGACCAAATTTCTTGACCTCGCCATTGTGACCAACTACCACTGCTGTTGCGTTTGAAATCTCCAGCTTAGGCAGCTTCCTCTTGTTCTGCCAGTTATCACCACCGTGATCCAGCCCGCCAAAAACTGATGCTAGCTTCTCTACATTCCAGTGGGCCGGCTTATCCTGTCGGATGTATAGAACGGCATCCTGGACTTGTATCGAACTCACATTCACAGACCTGGTCAGGGGTATCAGGACAGGAGCAGTATGTGATACCTTTATCTCGCGGGCAGTGAAAAAAGCATCCTGCTCAGCCACTGAACCGATAGGAATGTCTTCAAGGATGGTAGTCCCAGCCCAGCCTGTGGAGAATGAGCGGACAGATATCCGCACGCCGAGTTGTCTACTGAGAGCCTGCAATACGTACCGACGGGGTAGATCGGTCCACAGGACTGCTCGAATGCCTGCGATCGCAAACAATATGAGCCCAAACACACAGATAGCGATCCAGAGTATCCACCGGCGCATAAACCTACACCTTGTTCCCCCCATCGGGCATACATGCTATGCCGAGGTGGGACTTTTTACATCTACATTCACTCAAATTCGTGCTCCACGGTGGCAATAGTGCCCAGCGTGGTTGGGCCAAATCCGAAGAGCCACCAGTCCTCGCGGTAAGTCCGACCAATGGAGGGTCCGAAACTCGCCATAACTTCGCCTGTGTCCCTCCAGTAGGCGACGTAGGCAACGCTCGCGAAGCCGACCTGTCTGATCTTCTTAGTTATGGCTAATTCTGGGGTAACGAGCGTAGCCGTAGGCACTTGTGTTGCCGCGGAGGTTGCGCCTGATGGCGCGAGAATAGCGGGTATCCCAAGCAGACTTTCGTAGCGGTCTATCCCCACGCCTTCACTGCGCACTTCCAGAATCACCTCCGCATCCTCACGCTTGCTTACCAGTTGTACTCCCGAGCGAAGCAGCTTGGCGCGCAGCTCGCCCAGAACAAAGTCTTTCTCAGCCTGGGGTGCGTAGACGGAGTCTACAAAGACTTTACGTCCGTGAAGCAACTCAAAAGACAAAGGTTCGACCGCCTTCACCGCCGCCTGGGATAGTAGAAACTGTTCTGTAGCGGTGCGCGCCGGATCAGTAACGCGAATATTGGCACAGCCGCTCAAAAGCCAAACCACCACTGACAGCGCAACTGCCAAAACGCTTTCTGCCGCTGCAGCCGTTAAAATCTGTAGCAAACCTTTGTGCTCATCATGCGTACGTAGGGATTATACCGGGACCCAATCTCTGCGCCAAGTATACTCGGCAAACACCGACACGGTAGGCAATCAGGGACCTCGCAGATCCACGCACAAGTACTGCCAAATGCACTGGGCGGCTCAAGTGCAATGAGCAGATATGCTCAACACCCCGACTTTGCACGAGCCTGTCGGCGTTGCTCCCAGTTGACAGTCCTGACATATTATGGGACTCACAATTCGCGCACAGTCACCGGCTGAATTGACAATCGACAATTGAAAATTGACAATTTGCCCCCTCAGGCCTTCATGTCACCCGTTTAGCTGAAAGTTTAGCTGGCCCAAGTCTTAATAAAAATTCAGGACCATTTACTGGTTTAAATTTGGCTTGAATCCTATAACTATTTCGGTCCTGGCTTGGTAACAAACATGACAGAAACAGAGTTTCGCTTGTCAGCAAATCTTCATCAAATTCCCTTGACTACGAAGAATCTATCTGTTATGCTAATGTAACCTTCTTGAGGAAAGCAAAAGGAGTTGGTGGGGTTCTTAAGCAGTTTGCGGCAGAGACACAAATCAAATTGGTTGCCGTCTTGACGACATTGGTCTAACTGCACGCTCTGATCTCAGCCGGCGTAAATTGCCGCCAAGAGCTGCTATTCGGTCAATCCCAAACCTGAAGTTGTAAAGAACATATTGAATAGAATGGAGGAGCAGTCATGGGTATCCAAATCTCGCCTGAGGGCTTCATTGTCGTCAGTCTGCCCCAGCAGCCTCACCTGGGCCATGAACTGGAAAGGATCAATGAAATCGCTTATGACGGATGCGACAGTGATGTGATCATCGATTTTTCCGCCGTCCAGATGCTGACTTCCGCGAGCATCTGTAACCTATTGTTATTGAAAGACTTTCTAAGTGCATTTAGCCGTAAGGTTTTACTGTGTAATGTTCCTCTACCGGTTAAATGCCTGTTCATTCGGCTCGGCGTAGACACGCTCTTTGAGTTTGCCGACGACCGATTTACAGCTTTGCAAGCTAGTTCGCAACAGCGCGTAAGGTAGTTGCCTCGCACGGATCAGTTCTGAAAGACTCGATTCTTAGCTGCAACCGGTTGGCAGCACAAAGCAAATTCACCACGAATTTTGGCGGTAAGAAAATGAAAATGCTGCATCTACTAAAGACACTTTCAGTAGTGCTAGGCCTCGGCTGTCTTACGACTCTTGCCGGCGCAGCGCCGGTAGTCGACGGCCGATTCGAGGCCGGCGAGGGGTATCCGATCGGTCACTTTGTTAACCTTACCGTCGAGGGTGCAGGGCCAATCTCTGACCAAGGTCAATTGTGGTACTACCAGGATAAGACAACCAATGACTTGTACGTAGCTGTTACCCAGGCGCTGACACTGGTAGATAACACCTATGGCGCCAACTCCATCGGCTGGGGCAAAGGCATACCACCAAGTGGCAAGAGCAGAGCTTGACCGGTGAGTGCCTCGATGCAAGAGAATCGGTCATTTCTGGATCATTTTTGGGGGCAAATTTCTAAAAAA
>JAFNGF010000032.1 GCA_017885385.1 Planctomycetota bacterium | reverse complement strand
GGATCAGTCAAATCGAGCGTATATTATGACGCACGACGTGAGCGGAATTGATTGGGAGCACTATAAACATCCGCTGCCGGAAAACGTCTATGATGTATATATGCAGTATTGGGCGGATGTGCGATTCTGATTCAACGCCAAAAAAAGAAGAAGGAAGCGCGAACGCTCCCTACCACTCACGCAGAATTACCGCTTCATTGCTGCCATTGCTTCTGCTTGGGCTTTCATAACCCCTCTCAGGACTTCCTTTCCTGTTTCGTGGGGGATCATTTCGTGCACCTCGGGGATGACCCACGGGAAGAAGCCGGACACCCTCCCAAGCGAATCTTTGGCTTCTCCGTTGGAAATTGCATATCCTCCAATTCCATCCGGGAAGTACCCAAACTCTAGCAGTTTACCTGTCTTTAATGCGTTGTCAATCGCTGCAAACAGCATCTCAGACACCTTTGCCATTTCAACCGGGTCGGTCGGCCACGGTGCGCTCATGTTGTAGTGCCAGACGTTCAAAAATTTTGCCATTTCTTTCATCTCCTTTTTGGATTGGCGGCGGAGGTGACCTCCGCTGTCCTAGAACACGCAAAAAGGCACCATAATAGAACAAAAATTGTTGTTACGGACGGTTGTTACAGTGAATAGTCTAGTTCTATCCTGCAGGCAGCCCTGTCAAACCTGGCCTGACTGAAATAACCACGTCTGTGCCTTGAGCCAGAAGATGTAAGAACTTAGGCACTATAACAGGGCCACTTGCTAAGGTATGGTAAACTTACGTTTCAGGTTTCAAGCGTTATAGGTAGCCCAAGCTCCAAGACCTCACAAACAAGCCTCACGTCAGTGCTGGGGACATTTATGCCTGGAATAACTGCCTGCTTTCCATCCATCAACATGCCAAGCAATACGTCCTGCTGCTCTCCCGTGCAAATCGCCTGTCTTTTTTTAATTAAAACTCGAAATCCAATGAGAATGCTTAAGCGTCGTCACCCTGCTTTANNCATCAGCAAGCTGTGTTTTCAAACTCACGCGCTATTGTTAATCAACCAGGGTATCGAACATGCGTAAAATGGTCTTGTTAGGGATAGTGGCACTTATTGTGGTTGCCGCGTCGACAGCGGGATGTACCTCAAACGTCCAAACGGAGACGACACAACCGAAAACCGTGACAATAGGCGCGCTCGTGCCGCTTACCGGCAGCTCTGCGAGCATCGGCGCGCATGTGAACAGCACCATACGCATCGCAGAAGCTGACGTCAATGACTACCTTGCCGCGACCAACGCGAGCATCCGTGTGCAGCTCGTTGTCAAAGACACGGGGATGACCCCAGAAGGGGCACTTGCGGCGATGCAAGCGCTGCATGCAGAGGGAGTGACAGCAGTCGTGGGGCCATATTCGAGTTCAGCAGTCAAAGCCGTCGCCCCCTATGCCAATGAGAACGGCATGGTGCTCATTAGTTATGGAAGCACCGTCCCTTCGCTCGAGGTTCCCCGAGAGAACGTGTTTCGCGTCGTGCCCGATGACAACAACCAAGGTCCCGCAATCGCCACGGTGATGCGAGAACGTGGAGTAAAGCTGCTTATACCGTTTGTTCGCGACGATGTCTACGGCAACGGCCTTGCTAATGCTACACGCACCGCATTCGGACAGCAGGGCGGGGTCGTGACTGAAGGGACACGGTTTGCAGTTAACACCACCAACTTCACCAGTGCGCTTGATGTCGTGCGGCCACAACTGACCGAAGCAACCGCGGAGTACGGACTGGGCTCGGTCGGTGTTCTTGTTGTCGGCTACGAAGGCGATACGGTGCCGATGCTCATCGCCGCGGGCGCTGATCCACAGTGGTCGGCAGCACGCTGGTGGGGTGTAGAAGCGACGCCGATCAACGCCATCCTTGCTAACGTCACGGCCACGGAGTCTGCCGCCCGCCTGAACTACACCAGCGCGCAGCAGGCCGAAGGACAAGGCGAACGTTACGATCGCCTCACACAAAATGCGAGCGTGCAGCGCACCATCCAAACGTCAGACGGTGCCTTTGCCTATGACGCGGTGTGGATCATGGCTCGTGCGCTCGCTGAGACGAACGCAGGGAACAGTACCGCGCTTAGAGAGGCGATTCCGCGTGTCGCAAGCTCCTACACTGGCATCACCGGCAACACCACGCTCAATGCGGTCGGCGATCGGACGTACGCGAACTATGACTTCTGGACGATCAGGAGTCAAAACGGCACGTACGTGAGAGTGAAGACGGCGCAGTTCAGAACCGATCCTCTCTCAGGTATAAGTGTCGTCCAACTACCGAGCATGACCACCGTGGTGGTGCGCTGATTAACCCGCGTGTTCTTCGTGCTTGTGTGAACGAATGATGCTCAAAAGCCTGAGCCTGGTGGAGGCTCCGACTTACTAAGTAACATCTGAACACCTCAGTATCTAAATTCGGCATAGCGACCGGGGCCTAATACAGGCTCAGACAGCAGCTCCAGATCGAGTTGGGTGGGCGCATTGCAAGCATCCACTGCCTGAACACGTTTATGATGTGTATATAAAGTATTGGCGAAATA
>JAFNGF010000031.1 GCA_017885385.1 Planctomycetota bacterium | reverse complement strand
TCTAAAAACAGAAAGCCTCCCGCGGGGCGGGAGGCTCTTTTTGCCTTGGATATTTTGCTGCTGTTTTTTAGGTCGATGCCATCCCAGACCCGCGCCGAGGCGTGCTAAACCAAAAGCCAAAGAAAAACCAGCTATAGCTGCGAGTCAGGTTATGCATTTCGACCATGGTGTTTAGAATGATAGCAGTTAACCTAAAAGTTTGTCAACAGGCTATATCATAAACTACGTGTCACCCGCCTACGGGTGACCGTAAGTAGTTTGTGTTTGCGTGATGGGTCACCTGAGGGCAGGTGACACCTAAAATAATGGGCCACCTCAATGTGTCCCCCTTTGAAAAAGGGGGACTAAGGGGGATTTAAAATCCCTCTCAATCTCCCTTTACGAAAGGGAGAGGTCCCATTCTTCGACAAGCTCAGAATGACATGTAGTGAAGGACTCGGAATGACAGTTAATGAAGGGCTCGCATCCTTCGACAGGCTCAGGATGAGCGGAAAAAGTAGTCTATACCAGGGGAATTGTGGTGCCGGTGGCTTTGGCAATGAGCTTTCCATCCTGGTTGGTCACCGTCATCTCCGAGATGCAGACCCGCCTGCCGGCTCTCACGACCCGACATTCGGCGATAAGCTCGTCTTTGACATCGGCGCTGGCGACAAAATGAATGTTGAACTGCGAGGCTACATTGGGGGTGATTACGGAGTTGGTGCCGTAGGCGAAAGCCTGGTCGGCCACCGCCATGACAATACCGCCGAAGACCAGGTTGTTGAAGTTTAAATATTCGGGCTTAAGCTTCGCTGACACTTTGGCATAGCCCTCTGATAATTCCAACAATTTCATGTCCAGAAAAGAGGCGATAGGTTCCCGCCCGGCCTTGGCCTTCAAGGCAGCCACATTGCCAGAGGCATTGGCCCCGGGTTTTTGTTTATTAACTTTCTTTTTCATTTCATCCTAAATGTAGCTCCGACCTTTTGTGGTCACTTTCCACTGCGGGGCTAAAGCCCCGCAGCTACAGGTGATCGTTTTTTACTGCGAGGCTAAAGCCTCGCCGCTACATGCTAATACCATCCTAACACAAGCCGAATTTCTTAGCCGCTTTTTTAAAACCGGCCAGCGAACCTTTTAAGGTCTTATCGTCAACGCAGTACGAAATGCGAAAATAGCCCGGCGTGCCGAAGCCCCGCCCCGGCACCACCAGCACGTTCCACTGCCGCAGCTCATTGACAAAGGCGACATCATCCTCTGCCGGTGACTTTGGAAACATGTAGAAAGCGCCATGAGGCTTTACCACCGAATAGCCCAGGTCAACAAGATTGCTGTACAGAAAATCCCGCTTCTTTTGATAATCGGCGATAGAGACGGTGACATGCTGCAGGTTCTTCACCAGGTGCTGCATCAACGCCGGTGCATTGACAAATCCCAAAATCCGGGTACAGAAAATAAAGCCGTTTACCAGCTCATCATGCTGACTGCAATCCGGATGTATGGCGATATAACCGATGCGCTCACCAGGTAGCGCCAGGTCCTTGGAATGGGAATAAACAACTATGGTGTGGCGGTGATGATGGAAAACAGGCGGGTATGGCAATCCGTCATATATGATTTTGCGATACGCCTCGTCGCTTATAAGATAAATCTGCTTGTCGTACTGCGCCTCTTTCCGGCGCAGCAGCTCGCCTAATTGCATCACCAGGTCCCGGCTGTAGACCGCGCCGGTCGGGTTATTAGGAGAATTGATAATGACGGCTTTCGTTTTGGTCGAAATGGCAGCCTCGAGGGCGACGAGCTTCGGCACAAATTGCTCATTCGTGGGCAAGACCTTGATAACTCCGCCGTGATTATCTATATAGTTGCCGAACTCCATGAAGTAAGGTGCGAACACAATTACCTCGTCTCCGGGATTCAGTATCGTCTTCAATACCACATTCAAGCCGCCGGCAGCGCCGCAGGTCATAATAATATCGTTGCCGCAGAATTTGATGCCGGTCTCGTGTGACATCTGAACGGCGACGGCAGCCCTGGTATCGGCATAGCCGGCATTCTCCATGTACCGGTGCATACCCGGTGCCGGCTTTTTCATCAGCTTCTTCAGTTCCTGATTAAACTCAGGCGGCGGCTCCATAATCGGATTCCCCAGAGACAGGTCGAAAACATCCTTCTCACCGTATCGCTTTTTGAGATTAGCCCCTTCTTCGAACATCCTCCGTATCCACGACCCTTCCATCATGCGTTTGCTGACATTATNNCGTTGAGAAATGCAATCTTTCCAGATTTTAACGTCGATGGGCAGAAGTGAAGATACACAGCCCAGCATAAGCATATTCAGCGCCCTGATATCGCCCAGCTCCTTAGCCTCACGGGTTCCATCAACGAAGTAAAAACGCTCAGCCCACTGCCGCAAAATGCCCTCTATCTCCTTATCGCCCGGGTACCGCTGAGTCCCTAAGCTCACCGACAATGGCGGCGTCGACTGATTATTGACAATGGCGGCACCGCCCTCGTGTAAGTAGTAGGTCCACCTGGCTGCCTCCAATTTCTCAAAAGCGACCAATATATCAACCTGACCTTCTTT
>JAFNGF010000030.1 GCA_017885385.1 Planctomycetota bacterium | reverse complement strand
CTGGTTGACGCCGCCGGCGTGAGAATCGACTGGGTTCACTACGCGGACGAGGGTGATTGGGCGGTGCGTCAGCTTGGCCCGGTCGAGTCGAGTCATCGTGGCTGGGAATGGTCCGACCAGACCGATGGCGGCGGCAAGTCGCTGGAGCTAATTAACCCGGCGATGCCTAATGAATACGGGCAGAACTGGGCAGCGAGCAACGTCAACAGCGGCACACCAGGCCGAGCCAACTCCGTTGCAGCCAACGATGTGACACCACTGATACTTGACGTTGCACATTCTCCGATTATTCCTCGGCCCAGTGACTCGGTAACAGTAACGGCCCGTATTATTGATGAGCAGGCAGACGGGCTCACGGTGAGGCTGCATTATCGTGTGGATAGGTCAACTTATCAGGGTACAAATGTATATCCCACTTACGACCCAAGTGACTATATCAATGTAGTGATGTTTGACGATGGGGCTCACGGTGATGGCCAGGCCGGTGATGGGGTCTACGCCGGACAGATACCGGCGTTGCTGCATAACACAATTGTAGAGTTCTTCATTCAGGCAACAGATAAAAACGGCAAGTCCCGAACCTGGCCTGCACCGAGTCTTATAGATGGCGTACCCCAGCAGGTGACCAATCTCCTCTATCAGGTTGACCAGACGTTTGACCCGGCTGCACAATGGGTCGCGAGCAGCCAGCCAATTTATTACATCATTATGACCGAAATGGAGCGAGGCCGGCTGGCATATATCGGCAGCCATAGCACTGTGAGTGGACCTGACTCTCAGATGAATGGCACGTTCATTAGTATCGATGGCACAGGCATGGAATTCCGCTACAACGTGGGAGTCCGCAATCGCGGGCATGGCACGCGCAACGGACCGCCCAACAACTACCACGTCAATTTCCCGCACGATCGGCCCTGGAAAGACGTCGGCGCCGTCAGCTTCAACTGCCGCTACACGCACGCCCAAATCATCGGCAGCGCAATCTTTCGCATGGCGGGCCTAGTTGCCGCGGAGACGGTACCAGTGCAGTTGCGGATTAATGGCGCCGACCTCGCCTCCACAGGCAGTCCTATGTACGGCGTTTACGCGCGACTCGATGCATTCAACAGCGACTTTGCCGACAAACAATTCCCGGACGACCCCAGCGGCAACCTCTATACGTGCTTCCGTACGGACGGGGGCGGGCAGGAGGCCGACCTGCGCTACGAAGGTATAAACCCCAACGCTTACCGGAACCGGTACTTCAAGGCCAACAACGAAGCACAGGACGATTGGTCCGATCTCATTCACATGCTGGACGTGCTGAACAATGCGCCCGACGCCACGTACTTGCAGGACGTCGGTAAGGTCATCAACGTTCCCCAGTGGCTGCGATATATCGCGCTTGACTCGCTCCTGATGAACTACGAGACGGGGCTGAACCGCGGCATGGGAGACGACTATTTCATGTACTGCGGCGTTACCGATCCTCGGTTTGTGCTGATCCCGCACGACCTGGACACGATACTGGGCGAGGGAAACAGCCGCGGCAACATCGATCAGAGCATTTTCTCGATCGTTACCGGAGTGGCAGGAGCCAACGGGGTCGATGGATTGAGACGGCTCTTCAATCATCCGGATGTCGTTCCTCTGTACTACCAGGCGTTTCTGGACCTCATAAATGGATTCTTCAACCCGGAAATCCTCGATCCGCTGTTCGACCAGGTGCTGGGCGGATTCACGCCACAGGGTCGCATAGATGCCATGAAGCAGTTCGTCAGGCAGCGAACCGCGTACGTGCTGTCGGCAATCCCTCTGCAATTGACCGTCGATAGCGATTTGCCTGTGAATAATGGTTATCATTTTTCGCCGATTCCTGCTGCTACCGCAGATGACGTAAGAGGCTCAGCCAACGCGATTAACACCCGCTCGGTACTGGTCAACGGAAAACTATCCAAGTGGTCACAGGTAGATGGCCTTTGGTCTTTAGACAGGGTCGTCTTGCTTTTGAAGCCCGGCATAAATCGTGTCATCGTCCAGGCATTCGACGGTCCTTACGGCGAGGGCCTTGAGCTGGAGCGTGGGCATATCGACATCTGGTACGACGATGGCAACGTTTCACAGATTTCCGGCTCAACTTTGGGCAATAGGGTCCTGGATGCCGCTTCCGGTCCGTGGCAGGTTGTTGGCGATTTGACCGTGCCTGCCGGTGTCACGCTGTCCATTCAGCCGGGCACGACACTGTTTTTCGCCCCCGGCACACGTCTTATTGTTAACGGGCGACTTGTCGCCGAGGGCACGCAGTACGAGCGAATTCGTTTCACAAGGACGCCCGGCTCGGGCAATTGGGCGGGATTGGAGCTCTTAAACACGCTGCAGGATAATCGAATTGCCTACGCCGACATGGAGTACTGCGATTCCGGCTCGCACGCCATCCGAGCAGATCACGCCAGGGTGTATCTGGATAACATCATCTGGGGTAATCACACCAAACAGTATCTGACTTTCGATGATTCGTCGCTCATCCTGAAGAGCTGTGTTCTGCCCAGTCTTACCAATGCTGAGCTGGTCCATTTTTGGGGACTGCCCTCGGACGGATACGCCCTTTTCGAGGGTAACTGGTTCGGCAGCACCGCCGGTTACAACGATATCATCGATTTTACCGGCGGTCAGAGGCCCGGCCCGATTGCGCAGTTCATCAACAATTGGTTTTCAGGCGGCAGCGACGATTGCATCGATATGGACGCCGCAGACGGCCACATCGAGGGCAACGTCTTTATGCACGTGCACATGGACTCGCCCAGGGAAACTAAGTCGCACGCAGTCTCCACCGGTACTGAATATGGAGAGGTCTCGGAAGTGACGGTCGTACGCAACCTGTTTTACGATGTAGACCATGCCCTTCTCTCAAAGGACGGCGGATTCATTACGGCCGTCAATAACACCATCGTTCATGCTACGGTTGCAGCCGTCAATATGTATGAGGCGCGTTCGGGGCAATGGCAGGGAGACGGCTTTTACGGCGACGGCAACATTTTTCACGATGTTGCGCATCTCTTTGAGAACCCCGACTGGGCAGGTCACCCGACATCTATCACGATGAATAATTCGATATTCCCAATCATCGCCGCAGACCCGGTGGTATGGANNACTTCGCCGGCTATCGGCACAGGCCCCAACGGACGGGACATGGGCGGCCTTGTTCCTGCAGGGGCGTCAATTTCAGGTGAGCCGGCTCCCCGCACCTGGAGAAATAGCGCCACACTTACTGTGGGCGGCCCCGAAATCTATGGATATAAGTACCGGGTTAACGATGGCCCGTGGAGTAATGAAATCCTGCGTCCCGAGCCGGACCTGCCCGGCACGCCGATTCAGCCGCTGGCGCCCATCGAGCTGACGAGCTTGGCTGACGGCACATACACCGTTTATGCGATAGTAAAGAATTCGGCCGGCGCCTGGCAAAATGAATCGGAAGCTGTTGCTTGCCGCACCTGGACTGTTGACTCCAGCTACCGGCAAATGGTCATCAACGAGGTGCTGGCAATCAACAATTCGGCGGTCCAGCACGAGGGCACGTTCCCCGACATCGTAGAGCTGTTCTACGATGGGCCAAGCTCGCTGGATTTATCCGGTATGAGTATCAGTGACAACGCCGCTGAGCCGCGTAGGTTTGTCTTTCCTGCCGGCGTCATTATGACCCCAGGCCAATATCTGGTCCTTTACGCTGACTCCAACACCGCGACATCCGGTATTCATCTGGGCTTTGCCCTGGATGGCGGCGGCGATGCTGTATATCTATCCGACAAGTCGGGCGTTCTGATCGACTCGGTCGAGTTTGGCATGCAACTGCCGGATATATCTATCGGCCGGGTCGGCCTTGAAGACAACTGGCA
>JAFNGF010000029.1 GCA_017885385.1 Planctomycetota bacterium | reverse complement strand
CCACTATTACCAGCGGGATTGACAGGTTCAGAAATCTGTTGACCGCTGCGCCAGAGTCAGAGGTTGAACTCTACTTAGTTGTGCCAAAATCGCGCGGCGACGAAGTACGCAGCAAACTTGGCTCNNGATTGCACAAGAAAATCGGGTATATCTATCTCGAGGATTTAGATATCCGACACGCGGTCGCCGCGGTTGACTTTGAGAAGATAAGACACTTTATCAACGGTGGGCAATAATGAACCTGTCTCCTGACCAATTGCAGGAACGACGTGAGCTCCTCCAGCAATGTCTAAACATGAGCGTCATTCAAGGCGCAATCGTACGCCAGCAGCCTAAGCGAGGAACAGTTTCTTGAGGCCATAAACGGCACAACCCGGAATATGCTGGGTATGAATATGAGACCCCCGGCGACGTTTCCCGACAATTATTTCGGGCAGTATTATACCATTCAGAACGGCAAGCTCCGGCCGGGAAATGTTTGGAACCAGGTAGAGCTTGATATCCTGCAATGCCTTACAGCCGAACGCGAAGATCGAGAGCAATTGGCGGGGGTTGCGGCAAAAGGGACCGAGAGAGCGACCGGCTCGCCGGCTGTGCCGCAGCCGGGCGGGAACCCATTCGCCGCGTCAAGAGTCGCCCCTTTTGTGCTATAGTGCTTGTGTGCCTTTTAGTACGTAGTTCTACGTATTTTTGCCTATTTAGTGTTTTTTTTAGTTTTTTTCTTGCCTTTTGCGACAAGCCCAACCATAATACCATTTGTCGATGTGGCGGCATAATAATAGATAACAGACGTAATAAACCGGCGGTCTGAGTGCTTTGAGCCGTAGCGCCGATACTGGTTTCTCGATGCATTTTCGAGACGAGGCGGAAAATTTTCGTGCGTTTTTGAAAATTGCATCAACTTCGGGCCTCTCACAAAACGCCTTTATGAGAGAGAAAGGGCGTGTGGGAGTATGCGCCATGCAGGAAAAAGCCGGGCAGGAAATGTTCAGCCGGCCTCAGCCGGACCGGAGAGTACGCGCACAGGTTCGCGGCCTGCATCCGAACGTAAGTCATTCCTCAACAATCACTTATCAATAATCAATTCGAGTGGTTTTACCCTCATTGAGTTGTTGGTCGTGATCGCCATTATTGCGCTGCTGATGGCGATCCTGCTGCCCACACTGCAGCGGGTCAGAAACCACGCCAGAGCCGCTGTCTGTCAGGCTAACCTCAGACAGTGGGCGACGACTCTGGCCCTGTACGTGGACGATAGCCAGGGGCGCCTTCCCTGCGAGCCTATGGGTGACTGTGGCATATGGCTTCTCCGCGGCGCATTCCTAAGCGGTGACCCCAACGAACCTGACGACTCTCTCTACCACTTTCACACAAGAGACATAGCCTGCTGCCCGACGGCTGTCAGACCCGACGAAGAAGGTGGACGATTCTTTACCATTTTGGGTCGGTTCCCGGCGCTGATTGTGGAGGGAAGGACAGGTTCAACATTTAAGGCCTGGGAGATTACGACCCCCCCTGTGGCGTTTTGCGCCAGCTATGGGTTAAACGAGTGGTTATTCAACCTCAGATTCTTCGGCCCTCCTCCCGACGACTTCGTGCCCACCAGGCCCAGCCGGACGCCACTCTTCTTGGACATCTCCGGGCTTAGGGGCAGGGCCAGCACCCCCATGCTTCTGGATTCGGCCATGCCTGGTGGTACGCCTAGGGAGTCTATTTCACCACCACGGTTCGAGTTCAGAGAAGGTTTTGAGGGGTTCTGCATTAACCGGCACAGCGGGCACGTCAACGGCCTTTTCTTGGACTGGTCGGTCCGAAAGATCGGGCTCAAAGAACTGTGGACCTTGAAGTGGCATTACCGGTACAACACGGCAGGCCCCTGGACCAAAGCCGGCGGAGTAAAACCGGAAGACTGGCCGCAGTGGATGAGACACTTCAAGGATTACTGACGAAATGAAACGCCAAAGGGCATTCACATTGATAGAACTCTTGGTCGTGATCGCCATTATTGCGCTGCTGATGGCGATCTTGCTGCCCACACTGCAGCGGGTGAGAAGGCAGGGCCGAGCCATGATCTGCCAGTCTCACCTGCGACAATGGGGCATGACACTGGCGGCGTATGCGGAAGACAACCAGGGGCGCTTTCCTGCCGGGGGAGTCGGTATCGATGGCTTATGGCTTCTGCGCGGCGTGTTTCTCAGCGGAGATGATCCGAATGCGGATCCGGGCGCGCTCCACCACTTCGGGACGCGGGGCATCGCCTGCTGTCCTATGGCCACCAAACCTTCCGGGGACAGCACCTGGGGCGCCTTCGGCGGCAGCAGTTGGTTTGGCTCCGCATACAGAGTCGAGGTGACGGAGGGATCAACGTTTGCAGCCTGGGAGATCACGAGTCCCGCCCCGGCTTTTCGGGGCAGCTACGGGTACAACCAATGGTTGTTCACCGGATTCCATGAGAGCTTTAGCATGCCGCCCATGCGCAACGGCGGGATCGCCTTGGACGTCTTGTCCATCAAGGGCAGGGCTGAGATTCCCACCTTGTTGGATGCGGCAATCCCATGTTCTCATCCTCACCCCGCTGACCGACCACCGCCGAGAGACAATGCTAAAGGTCTCGGTGGCATGAGTCCCTTTTGCATGAATCGCCATAGCGGAAACGTAAACGGTGTTTTCCTGGACTGGTCGGTAAGAAAGATCGGGCTTAAAGAGCTGTGGACGCTGAAATGGTACGCGGAGTTCGACAGGGCCGGCCCTTGGACCAAGGCCGGTGGCGTCCAGCCGGAGGACTGGCCTAAGTGGATGAGACGCTTTAAGGAGTACTGACATAATGGCACAACGCAAGGGCTTTACGTTAATAGAGCTTTTAGTGGTGATTGCCATTATTGCCTTTTTGATGGCGATTCTTCTGCCTACCTTGCAGCGGGTCAGAAGGCAGGCAAAAGCACTCGTCTGCCAGGCGAACCTCAATCAGTGGGGAACGACACTGGCCCTGTACATCGAGGATAACCAGGGACAGTTGCCCGATGTTCACAGGGATGGGGGCGGCGTATGGCTTCTCCGCGGCGCGTTCTTGAGCGGCGATGAGCAGAACGTACCCGATGACTCATTCCACCACTTTAGCACTAAAGACATCGTCTGCTGCCCAATGGCTGTTAAAACTCAGAGTTATTGGTACGGGCACTTCACTCGTAGCGCCGATTTTGGCTCCGTATCCGGGATCGTGGAGGGAACTTGCGGTTCGACATTTGAAGCCTGGGAGATCACAACGCCTAGTCCGCCGTTTCACGGCAGCTATGGGTTTAACAACTGGTTGTTCTCTGGATTTTCTGACTGGCGGCCTCTGCGTTACTTAGACATCGTCTCGCTCAGGGGCAAAGGCAACATCCCTACGCTTCTCGATTCGAGCATGCCTGGTGGTTGGCCTCGCGAGGATGATATACCCGCGCGCGAGGAGTTTTATTTTGGAAGGATTTTTGGGGGCTTCTGCATCAACCGGCACGATGGGTATGTAAACGGCCTTTTCCTGGATTGGT
>JAFNGF010000028.1 GCA_017885385.1 Planctomycetota bacterium | reverse complement strand
GCAATTGGTCCCAGTCCACACGAAGAACCTGAACCTTGTCCTGGTCGCCTGGCAGACCCTCAAACAGAGTCCATCCGGCGTTCAGCAGGACGTAATCCGTGGAATTCTGTTTCAGCCAAGTCTCGTGCCAACTGATCCAAAACGTGCCTAAATAGGAACTTGAGGGGGTGGAGACAGGAAACACAGAGACCCTGTGAATCTGACCACCTTCGCGGCGCATCCTCGTGGCAGGTTCCGATTTTGTAAGATCTGCAGGGACGAGTTCAAACCCCACTTTAGAGCCGTCGGGAGCGTTATACCACTTCGCTTCATCTGGNNATTGTGGTAGGCACCTATTGTTCCCCTTCCAGGCATAGGCCGTATCTATCCTTGCTCAAGCCCATAGAGCAGCGACACATGTTTGTCGAGATCAGGCGCAACTGCCCTAAGCTCTCCAGCATGAATCGCCTTGCCAAACTCAACAATATCCTTCACAACTCTTGCAGGGCAACTCGTCTCATCAGTCACGTCTGGCAGCGGCACCTGGGACAGAAAACGGGCTTCGAGGCGGATCTGTCCGCCCTGCAGCCGCACAGAGAACAGTGACATGATCTCCTCGAACACCTTGCTGTTCAGGATCGCCAGATAAGCCCAAACAGCCGGTGTTTGCTCAAAGGGAACCTGGGTATCTCCAGACAAAGCGACTGTCTCCTTGGCCCAAAACCACGCATGACCATTGACGGTAACATATTGTCCGGTTTCGTCGAAAGCAAAGCTACCACTCTCGCCAAAATAGGTTGAGACAAGGCGTGGCGATAGGGTGGTTTGCCAAGATCGTTTGCGATATAGCTCCCACCATGTAGTGTCATACCCCTTTCTGGCAGCAAGCTTCTGTTTGACTGGGGCGAGGTATCTGCAATAGTATGTCGGCATTCTGGACTGCAGTTCCGCCTCGCTTTCCATCAGGGCTGAGCCGTCGGTGGCGTACGGGTAGAACACGTACGCTCGCCTGTGTAGCTGCCCGTTCCGTATGCCTCCGCCGCCAGCGGCAGGGCGAAAGAACTGCTTCTCCCCGCGATCTAGTTCCTTGTACTGGCTGTCGCGAAGAAGGAAGACTGAGTGTCCCAGACGCACGCCTTGTCTGATGGCAAACAGGTCGCCCACCCGCGGTAATGTCAAGGCTGCAATGCGATCCTTCTCATCATACGCCTTTTGCCGCAAAGGCCTCCAACTCTCAGGCACAAACGCCTGAGCTGGGCGTCGAAAACGCTCAACGCCTTTGATCCCGAGGGTAGCGTCGTATTCAAGTCGCAGGGCACGAAGAGCAGCATCCTCGGAGCCTTCGTTGGATATGAGCACTTCGACCGGTCTGGCTGTGTGTTTGCTTCCAGAATTCTTTTGATAAATGATGAATGCTGTCTCGACCAGCGAAGTCGGGAAGTACTTGTAGCCTTCAAAGCGGCCGAGCAGTTGAAGACTACCCTGTTCGCTGAGCTGCTTCCGCCATGAGAGTCCAGTTCGGCTGGTTAAGAGCGATGCGGGTAATATACAGCCAAGAACACCACCAGGTTTCAAAGAACGCACAGCCTTGGTTACGAAAGCCATTGCAATATCGGGCCGTTGCTGGGCGGTATCGCCGAGTGCATTGCTGACCTTTTGGCGCTGGTCGGAAGACAGTCGCTCCCATGGAATGAACGGTGGATTCATTAGGATGATGTCCGCGTTCACCCAAGGATGGTCAAGCGAATCGCGTCTTATCACCTCCGTCTGCACGTCACGGGAAGCGAGAGCGTTGTGTGTGGCGTACTGCAAACAGAAGCGGGTCGTGTACTCGGAGATGTCGCTGATATCGTATCCCACCGCTCTGATCTTATGGCCACGCGCGCCGCCATCAGAGGTGAGTTCGCGAATCGCTTCGACCAAGAATACGCCTGAGCCACATGCAGGATCAAGAACGGTCAGACTCCGTCTCTGGTCCGGCATTGCGTCCAAAGCCTTCTGAACCAGAGCCCTCGCCAGATTGGGTGGCGTGAAGCGAACGTCGCGCCGCGACGACGCACCGACGGGTTCGTGAGTCGGCTCAAAGCCGGGAAAGTAGCCTTGTGGATTCCTCTCAATCTCCAGATGAGCTTCTTGGTAGAGTCGGCTGGCAGCATGTCTGAACAAAAGGGTCGGGTACAACTTGCACCCAGTATAGGGATCAGGGTCCACCATGCTTCGAACTAGGTCTCTCGCATCAAGAGCAGCGATCTTGCGCGGAATGTCCACCACCCCACAGAGCTCACGGTCTTTTTCAGACAGCAGTTTGAACGCATCGCCGAAGGTTCTGATGGCTCCAATGTCACTTGCAGGGGCACGCTTTTGCGCTACCTCGGCCACGAGCAAAAGACCATTCAGGAGTTGCACCGCCAAGAGCGAGTCATTCCCGCCGATACGTGAACGAATCTGGCGGAATGGTTCAAGAACATGGCGGACAACGTTTGGCCGCCTCGGCTCGGCAGCGGTCTCTATCTTTTCGAGGAGGGAAACCGCCCCCATGCCCTGTCGCGGCATCTCAAACTTCGAGATGGTTTGCGGGTCGTCCCAGCGCCTGACGTACATCCGTTCCCTGCCGGGCAAGACGGTTACAATGTGCCTGACACAGGAAGACCAGGACCAAGACAAGGGGTGCATCGTCTCGGCGAAGCTCGCGTCGTCCGTTCGCAAGAACGCAAAGCTGCCTCTGGAACCGTCGAGAAGGATGGCAGTCTCTTCAGCGGCCTTTGGAGCCTTGCGCGCACCAAACATCGGCACGTGAACCATGCCAAGCAGCATGGCCCATGAGACGCCGCTCGCAGGATCCCATCGGTGTGCGAAATCAATCATGGGTCTAAAAGAGGACATTGTACTTTTCCGCTTTTTAGGTGGCCTCTTGGGTTCAAACTGGCTATTTCTTTTCTCTTCCTTGCATTTGGAGCTTTTTCAGGTCTTCGGTTCCCTTCCGTCAGTATTCGACCTGTCGAATAATTAGGGATGCTCATCTATTTTCTTCTTCGAACCCGAGGGGGGCTTACTCCTTCGGACGCTGCCTCAAGGTTTCTATTTTGTATTATACCCGCTGCCGCTGCTCAGAGCAAGCACATCAATTTTAATGGTGCGAAATATCGCACCCTACGTAGCTAATTCACAACAGAGTCTGGCCCATTCGCCCCCGCTTTCGCGGGGGCTGCCCTGAACCCGTTCGGCTACGCTCAGGGTAAACTCTGTTGAAGGGACATGCTTCGGAGGAGGGGAAAAACAAAATCAAGCCACCGCATGGGCAACAAGTTGCCCATCCTACCCATTATTTTCTTTCATCCGTGCTAATCCGCGTTAATCAGTGGTTAACATGAAATTCTATTTGACGCCGAAGCGATTTCTGGGTATAATATGTGCGTAAATAATGGATTAGAATCACAATATAAGAAAGTTCATAGTTCATCGTTCGTAGTAAATATCGAAAATCCCGACCCTTCGACCCTGCTCAGGACAGGTCCGTAGGGAGAAAATCAGAAAGGCTTTTCTCATGGCCGGCAACTCCCAAATCCATGTTTCTCACCACGGAGAACGCGCAACCCGCAGAGAAAAAGGCGTGTAACTCATGGCACAGCAAAGCAATACAATCTCTATCTTCTCCGCGGTCTTGGCGATCTCTGCGGTTAATGCCGAATGCAGGCTAATCAGAGCAAAAAGCGGCGAGCATTTTGAGTGTATTATGCAAAACAAAGCCAATTTCCGAAAAGGCCAAATGACTGTAAGCCCTTATAATACAAAGGCATACGAAAATCTGTGGCTCTATCAGCTTGGCAAAAACAAAGCCAATCAAAGCCAATTTGTATTTTTCACCGCGGAGAAGGCTGAGTTCGCAGAGCTCTTGTTGTTTAAAGACCTTTGTCAGTGTAACTGGATAAAGCACAATTACTTGCCCGTGGCACTTTTTCCGCTGACATCCAGCACAGCGCGAGATTACAATGAAATCTTGTGCCTAATGTCATGTTTGGAAAGAACGCCAAGTGAAAGGGTCTGGAAATGAATACGAACGATTTAACCAGACGGCAATTCATAGCCGCGGCATCGGCAGGCTCTCTTGCAGCGGTTGCCTCAAGGACAATACCTGCTTATGGAAACATCGCTAAGAAGGCAACTAAGCTTGCAATCCTTGGCGGTGAACCTGTAAGAAAGAACAAGAGCTGGCCCAACTGGCCGTACTGGGATGAAAATGTCATAGACTCGATAGTCAAGACCACAAAGAGCAGGATATGGTGTAGAATTCAATCCGAGTCAGGTACCGTGCCCACATTTGAAAAGAAGTTTGCCCAATTGCTGGGGACGAAGTTCTGCGTTGCTACAGGCTCCGGCACTCAGGCATTGCACACTTGCGTGGAAGCGCTTGGAATTGGCCCCGGCGATGAAGTCATCACCTCACCCTATACCGATCCTGGGACTATCGCATCCATTCTGTCGGCAAGGGCTCTGCCTGTTCTGGCTGATTTGGATCGGGAATCTTATCAACTTGATCCCAACGAGGTAGAAAAGAGAATTACCGAAAACACCAAGGCGATTATGCCCGTGCACATGATGGGCCAACCTTGCGATATGTCCAGGATCATGGAGATTGCCAAAAAGCACAATCTAAGGGTGATCGAAGATGCCGCTCAGGCGCACCTGGCCGAGTATAAAGGCAAAAAGCTGGGAACGATCGGCGATGTCGGTTGTTTCAGCTTTCAGTCCAGTAAGACAATCGCCTGTGGAGAGGGCGGCGGAATAATTGGAAACGATGAAGAGCTTATGGACAAATGCTATACCGTCCATAACCACGGGACATCTCGCCGGGGACGCACCGAAGTAGCGGGACCTAAATACCGGATGAATGAGTTTGAAGCGGCTGTCTTACTTGGCCAGTTGCCTGGTGTGGAAGAACGCTTCGCCCACCGCAATCAAAATGCTGCCTATCTGACCTCGCGGCTCAAAGATATTCCGGGTATCGCTGCCCAGAAACTCTACGAAGGTACGGCCAGTGGCTCTTTTTACATCTATGCAATGACGTATCGAAAAGAACACTTCAACAATGCGGATCGCAGCAAGTTTCTCAAGGCACTCCGTGCCGAGGGTGTCAGTCTCGATGGATATATAGGGCAGGGATTACATAGGGAACCGTGGACAGAGCACATATTGAATTCGAAGGTTTATCAGAAAATGTTTGCCCCGGAGAGGCTTCAAAGATATCGCCAGGAGAACAACTGTCCCAGATGCGACCAGGTTTGTCAGGAGATGGTGATGATTTGGGCCACGGGCCCACTGCTGGGAAGCAAAGAGGATATGGACGATATCGCCAATGCCATCNNGTGGCACGGCCATCTTGGCCGTGTTATTCACGGGCTGGAAGCCCGTGCCACTAACCTGGTCCACCGTCAGGGCCGGCCCGTCATTCGGCAGCAGTACCCAATGTGCGGCTTACCCCGTGAACGGTCCCTTCGAATCCGAGCCGGAGTGACAGGCGGCTGAGCATGACGTAGAGCGAGGGGACTACTACCAGCGTCAAGACCGTGGCAAAGCTCAGGCCGAATATCACCACTACCGCCATGTTCTGCCAGAACTGGGTGGACTCGCTCTTGGTCGCCCACGNNCCGGCCGTCAGGAGCACAGGCCGCAGGCGCGTGACGCCTGCCTCGGCCGCAGCGGAGACCAGATCCATCCCTCGCTGCTGCAGCTTCTGCGTGTAGTCGAGCAGCACGATAGCATTATTCACTACCACACCGGCCAGGCTAATGACACCGATCCCTGTCATTATAATACCGAAGGGTAGCCCACAGATCAGCAGGCCCAGCAGCGCACCGATGAGCGAGAGTATAACCGTGGTCATTATTACAAACGTCACCATCAGCGAATTGAACTGAATCACGATAATCAGCGTCACTACCAATATCGCGATGATAAAAGCCTTCGAGAGGAACGCCTGAGCGGCGTCCTGCTCTTCCTTTTCGCCAGCGTATCGAATCTCGTAGCCGACCGGCAGCTGGAGCTTGGACAAACGTGTCTGCACATCTTTCAGCACATCCGAGCTGAGGCGGCCCTCGGCGTCGGCTGTTAGTGTCACAACACGCTTCTGATTGACGCGGTTAATCGTACCGAATCCGCCACGGTACTCGAGACGGCCGAGCGAGCTGAGCGGCACGGCGTTCCCGGAGGTGTTGGGAATCTGCAGACGGTAGAGATCGTCGATATTGGTCCGGTCAGCCGGCGGCAGCCGCACGGTGATGTCGTACTCGTCGTTGAACTGACGATAGGTGCCGACCTTGGTCCCGAATATCGCCGTCTTGAGAAAGTTGCCGACGGTGGCGGTGTTGACGCCAAGGAGCATGGCGACGCGTCGGTCCACTGTGAATGCCAGCTCCGGGCGAGTGGCCTCCAGGTCGCTTCGCAGGTTCACCAGGTTGGGTGCGTCGGCGATCATACGGTGAGCCTGTTCGCTCAGACGCTCGAGGGTTTTGAAGTCCTCGCCGGCAATCTCCACTGTCACGGGGGCACCCGTCGGCGGGCCATGCTTCTCCTGCTCGACCTTGATCTCGGCGCCGGCGATATCAGCGATGTCCCGTCGAATACCGGCGATGATCTCCGTGGAGGGACGCTTTCGCTCGACGAAGTCGTAGAAAACAAGCGTGATGTTCGCCAGGTGTGGGCCGCCTGCAGTGGCGATAAGGTCCATGCCGCCGCTGGAGGAGCCGACGTTCGTCACTACATGCTTGAGCCACGGCTTGTATGGCTCGACGCGATGCTCCATCAGCCTAACGATGCGGTCGGTTTCGCGGATATTCGCGCCCTGGGGCAGGCGGACGTTGATGATGGCCCTCTCCGGGTCGCCCTGCGGGAAGAACTCCACACCCTGACCGATCTTGACGTAAAGAATCATAAGACCGATTAGAAGACATATCGCTAAAAACAAAGTTAGGCCGGGATTTTCCAGTCCTGCCCGCTGGAACCGCCGATAGCCTTCGATAAACCAATGACCGTGCTGACGCGGCTTGTGTGAACGACCGGCCCAAATCGAACAAATCGTCG
>JAFNGF010000027.1 GCA_017885385.1 Planctomycetota bacterium | reverse complement strand
CGATCCAGCCCAGGCCGATTAGTCCCAGCTCCTTGTTGTTGAGCTGATTTCCCATATATTTCTTTTTTTCCCAGATGCCGGATTTCAGGCTGTTGCAGGCGGGGACGACATTTCGGCTCATCGCAAGGATTAAGGCTATCGTATGTTCAGCGGCACTGACGGTATTGCCGCCGGGCGTATTCATAACCAGGATTCCCTTTCTGGTAGCTGCTGGGACATCGATATTATCTACGCCGACACCGGCTCGCGCAACGGCTTTCAGTTTGCCGGGATTAGCCAGCACTTTCGCGGTGACTTTAGTGGCGCTGCGGATAATCAAGCCGTCATATTCGCCGATGATTTTCGCCAGCTCGTNNCCTTCCTGTGCAAGTTTGTCTGTGATAAGAACCTTAAACATTCTGTGACTCCAAAAGAAGTCCCTAGATTTCAATTCTGCAGTGGACATTGTAGGTGAAGTGTTAAGAAATGGCAAGCGTAGAAAAGTCTTTCCCCCGTTTAGCCCTCAGGCTTGCCCTGAGGGTCTTCTTTTTTCGGCAATTTATTGCGGGGGTTTTCTTTCCCCCAAATTCTTTTGGGCGTGTCTCCACAGATTACACAAATTTCCGCACAGAGTAAGCAGTTTTCTGGGGTTGCGAATCTGTGTTCATTTCTGGTTCTTTTAATCCGTGAAAATCTGTGGTTGGCAGCTTTATCCTGTGGGTTCTATTTCTGTTGTTCTTCGCCGGATAAGAGTTTTTCTGCACCGGCGTAAGGTCCTGAACTTCCATGTGCTCAACAAGCAGGTGTCCTGGGTTGGTCTATCCAGTACGGGTTGGTCGTGATTTCTCTCCCACCTTCTTCCAGTGCATAAGTGCACTTTCACGAGTATCAAAATCCTTCTCGGTAAATAGTATCTTTGTCTGCCCAATTCGGATCTCATCGTCTTCAACCAGGGCTGTCTCCTCCGTGATTCTACGCATGTTGATGAACGTCCCGTGTTTGCTGCCCATATCCTCAGCATAGTATTTCCCTGCATCCTTATCGAACCGCACCCTAAAATGTCTGCGTGAAACCATATCGTCAAGTATCTGCAGCGGAAGCGATTCTGCTCTGCCGATTACGCTTATCCGCTGGCCAAGCGGGAGGAACTCACCGGTTTGCTCTCCTGATATCACGATTAAAGAACCCATATTAACTCCTTAAGCTCTTTGGCAGATTTGCCGGCCTGCAGTCTGCTTTCTTATGGACTTTCGCGGTAAGGCTTGCCCGATTCGTATAGTTTCAGCCGCTCGTCGAACTCACCCGGCCACTCGGCAGGGTCTTCTTTAGTCAATAAGCTAATAGCTTTTTTCTGCCACTTGACGGCAGAGTCGAAATCGCCGGTCTCTGAATAAGCGGCCGCAAGCGTATCAACGTACTGCGCCTCCTTCCACTGAGTCAGTTCGCAGGCTCTGGTGGCATTCTTGACCGCCTCTGCGCCATTACGAACCTCCGCTGCCGGACACGTGGCCTGCACCCAGGCAAGCTGGTTCAAGGTATGCACCGTCAAGCCATCCTCTTCACCCAGGACCCGGCGCTCAATCTCCAGCTCCTTGGCCAGCGTCTTCATGGCATCTTCATATTTACCTGCGTGATATTGGGCGTCACTCAACGGTCCGAGGATGGCCGGCGCGTTAGGATCAAGGCGGTGGGCCCTGGTCAATGTCTTAATGGCATCTTCATATTGGCCGGCAGCCTGCTGTGCCATGCCCAGCACAACAAGTATGCCCGGGTTGTTCGGGTCCATAAGACGTGCCTTTTCGACCTTCTCCAGAGCCGCTCGATAGACGTTAGGGTCGCCACCGGGCGAACCGACCATTTGCATCACCTCCTCCCCAATTTCGTTCATGAGTTTCTCTGCATCCTCCGTTTTTCTGGAATTGGCAATCTGTAACGCTAACTTACGTACCGGCTCGTCGAGTGTCTTATCAGCTTGCAGTTTGTCTATAACTTCATAGTAGTAGCCATGCTTCTGATGTAGCTCGTCCACAACTTTCCTTGCAGTCTCACCATTTTGCCGCTCACGTCCGCCGGGAGGTGCGGCCGATTCCCAGAGCACAACACGCCCATCAAAAGTACCTGCCGCAATGGTCTTGCCATCGGGGTCAAATGCAACCGTAGTAACACCGGACTCCGCCCGGAGGGTCAATAATTCCGCCCCTGTTGTCGCATCCCAGACCCTGGCCGTTTTGTCCCTGCATCCTGAGATGACTCGCTTGCCATCAATGCTGAATACAGCGGATATGACAACATCCGCGTGCTTGAGGGTCGTTAGCTCGGCGCCAGTCAGTGCATCCCACACCTTAACTGTATGATCTTCTTGACAAGCGGAGACTATGCGTTTGCCATCAGGACTGAATGCGACAGAAAGGATGATTCCACGACTATGTCCGCGCAGTATTAGACACTCACTCCCGGTCTGCCACTCCCAGACCCTGATGTTGGGATCGCGGCTACCTGCGGCGATGAACTTCCCATCCGGACTGAATGCCACACAAATCAGACCGGACTCATGTCCCTTGAGAGTCATAAGTTCCTTGCCACTGCTCACATCCCACACTTTGAGTGTTTTATCTCCGCTTCCGGAGGCGACATGCTTTCCGTCCGGACTGAAAGCGACCGTTTCGATCGATCCTTCATGCCCGTGAAAAGTCGTCATTTCAGACCCATTGGCAGCATCCCAAATCTTGAATGTCTGTGCGGAACCACCAGAGGCGACGTACCTCCCGTCAGGACTAAAGGCAACTGAATAGATAATCGCTTTCTCTTGGCTGCTGCGGAGCGTCATCAGTTCAGTGAGACTCCTTGTATCCCAGAGCTTGACCATTCCATCCTGACTGCCTGAAACAAGGCGCCTGCCATCCGGGCTGAATGCTATTGAGCTAACTGAACTGTGATGCCCTGCGAGTTTGGTAATCTCGTGATCTACAGTCACGTCCCACACCTTGATCGTGCCGTCCCCACTGCCTGATGACACTATGTGCTTACCATCCGGGCTGAATGCTACGGATAGAACCCAGCCCTCGTGCCCGAGCAGGGTCAGCACATTCTCGCCCGTTGCAGCGTCCCAGACCTTTATTGTCTCGTCCCAACTTCCTGAGCAGATATGTCTGTTATCCGGGCTGAACGCAACTGAGTAAATCAAGCCTAAGCCATCATGCGCTTCTGGGATGGTGATTAGTTCCTTGCCTGTTACGATGTCCCAGATCTTGATTGTATGGTCCTCCTGTCCTCCTGAAACGACACGCCTGCCATCTGGACTGAAAGCAACATGATGAAGCTGACCTTCATGCCCGCGCAGAGTCATTGCCTCAGTTCCACTTTCGACATCCCAGACCTTGATCGTGCCATCCCAACTTCCTGAGACGATTTGCTTGCCATCGGGACTGACTGCCAATGACCAGATGGCATTTGTGTGTCCGGCAAGGGCCTTGACCGTCTCACCAGTCTCTGCATCCCAGACTCTGATTGTCTTGCCCTCGCCTCCAGAAGAGAAGATCCGCTTGCCATCAGGACTGATAGATGCGCACTCTATGTAGCCATCCGAACGTAGTGTCTTCACTTCAGCCCCGGTTTCAACATCCCAGACCTTGATCGTTTTGTCCCTGCTGCCGGATACAAGACGCTTGCCATCCGTATTGAACGAAACGCAGCGAACAAGATCCTCATGCGCGTCTGGGATCGTGACTAATTCTTTGCCCGTTACCATGTCCCAGATCCTGATTGTATGGTCCGTTTGTCCTCCTGAGGCGATTCGCTTGCCATCCGGACTTATTGCAGCACAATCCACCCAGCCCTTATGTCCACGCAGAGTCATCAGAGACTGGTCTGATATATAATTGAGGCGATTCCATTCCCAGCCGCGAAGGTCGTTAGGGCAAGACTCCAATAGTTCGCGGACACGCCGTATGTTTCCCTCGCGGTATTTTGCATCAGCTAATTGGATGCTGTTTACGTAAAGGGTACGCCGGAGCTCTTCTGCCTTCTGTTTGGTCGCCTGCTCAGCCTGTTCGGCCTTGCCGCGAGCGACAGCCTCGTTCTTACGGGCATCCTCGGCCCTGAAATACATTGCCGTGCTGACCACCAAACCCAGTAATATCGCCACTGCGACAAGAGCGACTGTTGCTACAGAGCCGGCATGTTTGTACACGAACTTTCTGACGCGGTAAACGGCTGTCTCGGGGCCGGCTATGAGCGGCAAGCCATCTAAGTAATTGCGAACATCGTCAGCCATCTCAGACGCAGACCGGTATCGCCGGCAGCGGTCCTTACGCATGGCCTTCAGTGGAATCCATTCAAGCTCTCGATGCAAACGCCTGGCTAATGCTATCACCTGTGTGCCGCGGCTTGCTGCGATGGTCTTAGCCTTCTCGCCCAGATGTGTCAGCCGAATGCTCGGCGAAGCCGGCTCCTGCTCTCGAACCATCTGCTGAATTTCTGCAAAACCCGCACGCTCAAAAGACTCCCTCTCAAAAGGCAACACGCCAGCGAGCAGTTCGTAGAGAACTACGCCCAGCGAGTAGATATCCGAGCGGGTATCGATGTCCTGAGTTGCCAAATCCACCTGCTCAGGACTCATATACTCCGGCGTTCCGAGTAACTGGCCTTGAAAAGTAACGAAGGTCTTATCCGTGAGCGGCTGGGTAATCGCCTTGGCAATGCCAAAGTCGATGATCTTTGGGACGGCTCTATCGCCGTGAACAGATACAAGGACATTCGAAGGCTTAATATCCCGGTGAATGATGCCCTTCTGATGGGCGTGATGGACGGCCTCGCAGACCTGCTCGAACAGCCTCAATCTCTGTTCAATATTGAGCTTGCGCTCATCGCAGTACCTGGTGATGGACATGCCTTTGACGTATTCCATCACGAAGTAAGGTCTGCCGGTCTCGGTCGTGTCGGCGTCAAAGATATGGGCAATATTGGGATGGTCTAACAGCGCAAGAGCCTGCCTTTCAGCCTCGAAGCGGGCAATAACCTGTTTGGAATCCATGCCTGGCTTGATAATCTTTAGTGCAACCCTGCGTTTGACTGGCTCTTTCTGCTCGGCTAAATAAACCAGACCCATACCGCCCTCGCCGATCAGCTCCAGCAGCTCATATCGCCCGATCCTTGTGCCGGGACCCTCGATCTTTAAGGCATTGTCAAGGGTTACGTCTGCACCAAAAGCTGGAGCTTCCAGAAAATCACCAGCTTGCTGATGGGCTCTGAGCAGCGCCTCGACCTTCGCACGCAACTGTATATCGTTGCCACAGGCCTTATCCAGATAAGCTGCCTGTACTTGGGCGTCTTTCTTCTGGAGCGCCTCTGAAAAGATTGATTTGATGTCTATCGGTTCGTTTCCCATTGCATAACTCCTTTACAAATCCCCTCCATATTGCAATGCGATATTGGCGGTAAAAATGCGACAGGAAAATCGGAAAATTTGAAAAGAATTTCTACCGGACTGAAAAAAGTCATGGCGAGGCCGGCTTGTTTGCGCTGGTGATTTCTTGATACAGCCAGGCACGGGCGTAGGCCCAATATCTGTCGGCAGTGCGAGCGGATACGCCCAGAACCTCGGCTGCTTGTTCGAGCGTCAGACCTGCAAAACAACGGAGTTTAACCAGTTCGGCAACCGCGTAGTCCTCTCGGGCAAGTTTTGCAAGGGCTTCATCCAGAGCTA
>JAFNGF010000026.1:754-4177 GCA_017885385.1 Planctomycetota bacterium | reverse complement strand
CGAACTTCGTATATTAATTGTTGGGCAGAAGACTATGGCATACGAATCCAACGATAAAGAATACGAAAAGGCATCGCCCCACCAGACGGATCGCTTGTCGCACCGAACGCCCCAGGAACCATACCGGGTGGAGAATGTCCCCAGCGTGCCCTATCCTGAACTGCCGTCGGTCTTGTGCGAACTCGTCGCCGGCATCGAGACCGAACTGGCCGCGAACCTGGTCGGAGTCTATCTCGTTGGCTCGCTCGCGACGGGTGATTTCGACCTCGACAGCGACGTCGATTTTCTGGTTGTGACAAAGGAGGAGTTGACGGACGAGGTGGTCCGGTCGTTACAGGCGATGCACGCCCGTATTCACGGCCTCGGCTGCTACCCGGCTCAGCACCTGGAGGGGTCTTATATCAGCTACGGCCTGCTTAACCAGTCCGAGGCGGTGGGCTTGCAGCCGCTTTGGTATCTCGACAACGGCAGCACGACTCTTGAACGCTCGGTCCACGACAACCAGTGGCACGTCCGGTGGGTCCTGAGGGAACGGGGGATCGCGCTCCTCGGTCCCGAGGCCAAATCGCTCCTCGACCCGATACCAGTTGAATCCATGCGCGCCGAGATAGCCGCGACGATGCGCCGCGCGGCGGACGATTTCGCCGCGGAGATTGATGGGCCTCTGACCTTTTGGACATCCCGGTTCGGTCAATCTTTCGCAGTGCAGAGCTATTGTCGGATGCTCCACACGCTTCAGACCGGGGCCGTCCAATCCAAACTCGCCGACATGAAATGGGCCAGGCAGGCATTGGATCCGGCATGGGCTGGCCTAATCCAACGGGCCTGGGAAGAGCGCGAAGGGGTCCGCCATTGCGTCAAGATTCTGCAGCACGCGGACCCGCGAGTACTGAGGGAGACCCTTGAGTTCATCCAATACGCGGTTCGTGTAAGTGAGCGCAAGTAGGCGGTTGTGCTTCGTCGCCCGATGGATGTTCCATCAAGAGGAGCGTGTCCGTCAGGCCCAGTTGGGACTACACTGCCGTTGCATTTCCAATGTGGGTGGCGCGAATACAGAAGCCCGACAACAGAGACGCGAAATGACATCGACAGCAAACGAATCTCCTGTGACCGTGTGATTGCACGAAACAGCATGCCTCGCATGAAGATGAAAAGGGCGCCGAACCAGGCGGTGGAACACTACGCTGTTTAGTTGCGGCGAGGTTCACCGCAAACGTTATGCACAACGTAAATAAAATATGGAAAAAATAGAATTAAGACCAATCGGATATGTGTCTTCACCGGTAACCGAAAAGGTGGATGAAAATTGGGGTGGGGTCATTTCGCGTATCTTATTAAAACCTGAATATGTCGGGGCTTTGCAGGGGCTCAAAGATTTCTCTCATGCCATCATTGTCACCTATCTTCATCAAGCGCATTATGAAAAAGAAAAACACCTGCAACGCCGCCCCCGGGGTTTGGAAAGCATGCCCAAAGTGGGAATTTTTTCCCAGAGAGCAAAAGACAGGCCAAATCCCATCGGCGTTACCGCAGTAAAAATCATCAGCATTGGTGATGATTACTTAGAAATCCAAGGGCTCGACGCCATAAACGATACGCCGGTATTAGACATCAAACCCTATTACCCGCAGTATGATAAAATAGAGGAATCTATTGTACCCGAATGGGTCAACCAATTGATGGAAAAATATTTTTGAATACTGAGATGGTGGCGAGAAGAACTGATAGATTGGCTCACCCTTCGAAAGTTAAGACCTATCATATTCAAGCGGCAGTCTTGCGGACAGGAAGCCCGCTGAAGATCGAGTCCCTCGAACTGGAAGGCCCGAGAGACGATGAGATCCTGGTACGCATCGTCGCCAGCGGCATATGCCATACCGATATAGGCTTTGTAGATGAGTGGGACGGGACTGCTAACCCTGTGGTGCTGGGTCACGAAGGTGCGGGCGTGGTCGAGCAGATAGGACAACACGTGAAGGGTGTCAAGCGCGGCGATCACGTTGTGCTCTCATACCAGTCCTGCGGCCATTGTCGTGAGTGCCGGAGAGGACACCCTACTGATTGCGAGAACTTCTGGGAGGCGAACTTCGGTTTCCACCGCCTGGACGGCAGTAATGCCTTGCACCGCAGCGGTGTACGTGGGCACTTTTTTGGTCAGTCCTCGTTCGCTACCCACACCTTGGCTACCGAACGCAACATCGTCAAGGTTCCCAAAGCCCTGCCTCTGGAGTTGCTCGCTCCACTGGGTTGCGGCCTCCAAACCGGAGCAGGCACTGTAATTAATTCGCTGAAAGTCCGGAAGGGTAAAGGCATCGCCATTTTCGGTACGGGAGCCGTTGGCCTGGCTGCGGTCATGGCGGCACGAGTTGTCGGGGCTGACCCGATCATAGGCGTCGACGTTAAACCCATGCGGCTTAGGCTCGCTATGGAGCTGGGCGCTACCCACATAATCGACAATCGCCGTCACGACATCGCCTCCCACATCACCCGTATAACAGGAAGCGGAGTTGATTACGTGCTGGACACCACCGGCGATCAGGAGATTTATGAAATCGCCGTTAGGACGTTGAATAGCAAGGGCATCGTAGCTCTGCTCGCGGGAAACGAAGGTGCAGACTCTCTGCCGGAAGGACGGAAGGCCATCAGCGTCATACAGGGAGATGCTGTGCCGCAGCGCTTTATCCCCAAGTTGATCAGACTGTACCAGACAGGGCGATTTCCCTTTGACCTCCTCGTGAAGTTCTATGACTTAAAGGAAATCAACAAGGCCATGGCCGATTCCAAAAAAGGCGACACGATCAAGCCTGTGCTGCGTATCGGCTCGGTCTCGAACTAAGGAGAATTTAGTAAGGCTATGTTTTGAAATATTAGTTTTATGGTTAGGATATGCCCACCTTAAAATATTCTTAAAAAGATTGTGATTTCTCGGGGGATTCTTTATATTACAGTTAAGATGTCAATAAAAGAGGCAGGGGCAAAGAAAAAGTGATATTTCAAGACCGGATCCTATGACCCCGCGGCCTGATTCACACGTTCGAACAAATCGTTCGGACGTAAATGAGAATATAGACATGGAAGAAAAACATCTTGCTTTTGTGTTGCTAATGTGACACAATAAAACCATGAAAACTTCAGTCATCCACGCGCGTATTGAACCGCAAACAAAGCAAAAGGCAGAAGTGGTCCTTCGAAAACTTGGTCTTACTCCCACAGAGGCCATCCGTATCTTCTACAAGCAAATCTCCCTCCGTGGTGGCTTGCCTTTCCCGATCGCAATTCCTAACGAACTCACGGCGTCCACTCTGGAAAAAAGCCGTCGTGGCAAAGACATTCAGGAATTCGAGTCGTTAGAGGCCATGTTCAAGAATTGGGAGAAATGAAGAAGGTCTCGCAGACCAGGCAGTTTTCCCGGGATATCAAGCG
>JAFNGF010000026.1:0-731 GCA_017885385.1 Planctomycetota bacterium | reverse complement strand
CCACTCATCAGACCGTGGCAGCCGTCGCGCGAATGTCACATTGAGGCCGACTGGATTTTGATCTACACGGCAGATGAAAATTCGCTTCGACTTGAAAGAACCGGTACGCACAGCAACCTTTTTAAGTAATGAAATCGTCCATCCAAGTCGGTCCACCTGATCGCCGATAAATTCGGCTCCCACTGAGTCGTATATTCAACTGAAAGGGACAAGGTTATGAGAATCGGAATAAGCCTGTTTTTGACGATGGCGTTGATCGCCTGTGTCAGTACGAGCCTGGCGCAGGAGGCGGCGGTACCGAAGTTGTTCCAGGATCTTTATCAGAGCTTGGACGCGCAACTCACCTTGGCGGCAAAGGGTTTTGGCAAAGCGGATACAGCTTATCAGCCGACCTTCGGTGTTGAGTTGACGGTGGCCAACGGCAATCGAGGACCTCAGTTGCTGGAGCCGCGTGTGCGACAGGGGGTTAGCATGAATCTTGAAGCCTTCCAGGCACTGGGGGTGAGCGGCGTCACGGTGGCAGTGTGCTTTCCGATGTTCTTGAAGGACTTCCCAAACTCGACGGACTATCTGACTTTCTATAAGTTCGTCATGGCCGAGGCCAGCCGGCGTCACCTTAAGGTGCTCTTAAAAATCGGCGAAGCCTTTCATGATCCCGTGCATGGCCACCTGCCGGTCAGCGAGTTTTACAAGAATCTAACACCGGAACGCTTCATGCGGCAAAAGCGGGA
>JAFNGF010000025.1 GCA_017885385.1 Planctomycetota bacterium | reverse complement strand
GTGCACATACCCCGCTCGCCGCCCTCCCCTGCGCCCTTACTGCTGCTCTCACCCTCCGCCCCGGACAAAAACGTGAGAAAGACCAAAATGACTGGCGTGTATCCCAATTTTTGGGTGTGATTTCTATCGTGGTAAATACGTATTTTCCCTTTTTTTCTTACTTTTCGGTTGACCGGGCCAAGAGGCAGCGCCACGATAAACGTGTTAAGAGGGAGGCTAGATTAGTATGAAGGTGAGGCCCAATGCTCCTGGGAGTGCGCAAGATACAAGGAGTGGTGCTGCCCTTCAACAGCGGAGATCATTAGTCCCGGATGAATGTGATAAACAGGTCTCCCACCCTTTGCTCTCGGAACGTGCGTTGCTTAGCATCGGGGAGCGGAAGTTATCTCGGCGTTGCCTACCTTCGAGCAACCCAGTACGCGCGACTGTTGCTGAAACACCTGAAGGTAGGCCGCATACCCGTGGACATAATACCCAAGTTAGCGCTGGATACGTTTGTTCCGACTACGACAATGTCGAATGAGAACCCTGAAGAGATATTTATGCTTATCCATGAATACGTTTCAGAAACAGTAGCTTCGAGGAGGCTACACAGAGGATCTTCCAAGGAGGTGTTATATGGGAAAAAGGACAAGCAATGTTGCACGGGTCGTTTTGATTCTCTTGGGCGCTGTAGGCATGCCGGTATTTTTCACTGGCTGCGATGAGGACGAGACGCAAGGCTACGCACTTGCGATCGGCCTCAACAAGGTTGACCCCGCCCACTATAGCGGGTGGGAGGGAAAGTTGTTAGCATGTGAGGCTGACGCGATGGACATGCAGAAAATCGCCGCGAGCCAAGAGCTGAACGCCGAGACGCTTCTTACCGCCCAGGCAACCCATGATGCGGTGCTCAATAAGCTCGGCAGTCTCGCGAAGAGGCTGAAGTCCGGAGACCTGCTGGTCGTGAGCTATTCCGGGCATGGAGGGCAAATCCCTGACCAGAATGGAGATGAGGTGGACGATGGTCTGGACGAAACCTGGTGCCTGTACGACGGAGAGCTCCTCGATGATGAACTCTACGGAGCTTGGATGAAGTTCCAGGCCGGTGTGCGCATCCTGGTCTTCTCCGACAGTTGCCACAGCGGAACCGTGCTTAGGATGAAGAAGGCCGACATGGAGAACCCGCCTCCAACCCGGGTGCGGGAACTGGATGATAAGTGGAGAGTCCTTCGTGTTCCGCTGAAACTCGAGCGGGCGAGGATCCTTGCGCTGCCAGAGATGCGCGAGGCAATTGGAAAACGGCCGGATCTGCGCGACCGGATCAGGAGCCTGCCACCTTCCGCTCCAAAACCAGACGAAGGCGCAACGCCCACGCCCCCGGGCGACGAAGCGGAGCACGTGTTTGTCTCGCGTTCCATGCCACCGGGGATATCGGTGAAGACGTACCAGGAACATCGGACGCACTACCAGCAGTTGGGCAAGGTCGCGCCGAAGGAGGGCTCGCAGGTGAAGGCGTCTGTCATTCTTATCTCCGGATGCGAAGACGCCCAGACGTCGGCAGAAATAGGGATGAACGGGCTCTTCACCTACATGCTCAAAAAAGTGTGGGACAATGGGGCCTTTACTGGCGACCACCAGAAGTTCCACGAGGACATCAGAAAAAGCGTCAAGCAAGAGAATCCTGATCAGGAACCCTACTTCTTTCCGATCGGCACGGCGCCGGATGCGTTCATCCGTCAGCAGCCCTACAAGGTAGAACAGCCATAGTTGTGCGATTGACGAGACACAGCGTGCGCCTCCGCAGCTTTGTCAATTGCTGCGAGCGAGAATCTATATAACGACTATCGTGTTTGGCGATTTCCAGACGGACGCCTGGGGCTTCCATGGGTTATTGGCTTCGGTCAAGGAGCCGCTGAAGATCGACCGTTTTTAGTTTCAAGAGAGCGTTCTCGACGTTTAACGCTCTGGATTTAGCGACTTCATCAGGCCGGAGGCGCGCTATTTCACCGCACACGGGAGTAATCCCGATCGCCAGAACATCGGTTTCGGGTATCTCCCATGTCGCCTCCGTGCGGTTACTGACGTTCAAATTGAATTCGGCCTTGATCAGTTCACTGATCTCCGGTGCCTTTGCCTCAAGCTGTTCAGTATCGTCGCACGTGAACGTGTACTTCATACCTGAAGATGTGACGACGCCTGTGATGAGGATATAGCCATCAACAGGAGTTCGGACTTTCTCAAGGTCTTTGAGGTACCCATCGGGCAGTTGCTTTTTAACATTAGGATCGGCCAGGTCCCCGAGGACGAGTCGAGAGACTCTCGTTTCGCCAAAGTCCAACTTCACTTCCTTAACTGTAGCGCTCTTTAGCAAAGCCGCCAACTGTCCCGCCTTACCGAGCACACCCTCTCCAAACGAAACATCAAGACTCAGGTCGGCGTCAACCGTCTTGCTGAGAGTCTTGAACTGGGTAGGGTTCGGTCCGAAGAGCGCCAATTGATCAGGTCGACGCTGTCGGATGTGCTTCTCTGTCCCATTCGTGACCCAGATCTGTCCAGGTTCTACTCCCGACTCGGCCGGATACCAAAGAGCGAACCCACCTTCTCTGAGTTCCGTCCTAACATCTTTGAGGGTAGGTACGCACCCCCCTGCAACACACACCAGCATGGCTAACACAGTTTTTCTCATGGTCGGATCCTCCCAAATTCTACGCTCTCTGTTAATTGGGCTACACTCCGCGCACTGCAAAACTGCCTGTGAAGGCTCTTACGTCGGGTGGTCCGGTCAAAGGTGCCAAGCCTCCCTTGGATACGAGGATTATGGTCGGGATTGTCACAAAAGGCAAGAAAAAAACTGCACAAAACGCTAAATAGGCAAAAATACGTAGAACTACGTACAAAAAAGGCCAACCAGCACAGGAGCATAAAAGACGCGAGAGTGGACTCAGTGAATGTATTCCTGCCCGGCTACGGCCCGGTTCCGGTTCATAGGATTTACACGGATTCGCACTGTTTTGCAATGGCTCGGCCATCGCTGATCGGGACTGGTCATTTTCTTGCCGTGTTAATCAGTTCCCTCGACTGCTCCCTCGACTTCGCTCGGGACAGGGCTCGGGACAAGGCTAATCTGTGTCGTTTTACGGTGGGGCTTGACAGGATTTGCTGCCCGCAATATACTTGCAAACCCACGATATGGCAGATGCTCGACGCTTGATGTTCGTCTGGGGATCACGTATCAGGGATCGAGAATCGAGTAAAAGGAGATCTTAGAATGGCAGGAAAACAAGTGTACTTTTTCGGCTCCGGCCGAGCCGAAGGCAACGCAAAGATGAAGGAGCTTCTGGGCGGCAAAGGAGCTAACCTGGCTGAGATGGCCAATCTTGGTGTTCCCGTTCCGCCCGGCTTTACGATCACCACTGAGGTCTGCACCCACTACTACCAGAATAAAGGCACTTATCCGAAGGGTCTCAAAGAGAAGGTCCAACAGGCGATGGCCTGGGTCGAAAAAATCATAGACAAGAAATTCGGCGACCCCGATAAGACACTATTGATTTCAGTGCGTTCCGGAGCGAGGCGTTCCATGCCCGGAATGATGGAGACCGTGCTGAACATCGGCTTAACGACAAAAACCATCCCAGGGCTGATTAAGCAAAGCGGCGATGAACGTTTTGTCTATGATGCCTACCGCAGGCTGATAATGATGTACTGCGACGTGGTGATGGAAAAGGCCGCGGGGATAGAACCGAAGGAGGACGAGGGCATCCGCAGGCAGCTTGAGAAAATCATGGATACAATCAAGAAGGACAAAGGTTATAAGTCCGACACAGACCTGACCGCCGGCGATCTGAGGGTGCTTGTCGATTTGTTCAAGAGCAAGATCAGAGAAACTCTGGGCAAGGAATTTCCTGACGACCACAACGAGCAGCTTTGGGGCGGAATCCACGCCGTTTTTGCATCCTGGAATGGCAAGCGCGCCGTCAGCTACCGAAAGATAGAAGGCATCCCCGATGAATGGGGCACCGCAGTCAGCGTCCAGGCAATGGTGTTCGGCAATATGGGTAACGATTCGGCCACAGGAGTCGGTTTTACGCGAAACCCCGGAAACGGTGAAAACAAATTCTATGGCGAATATCTGGTCAATGCTCAGGGCGAGGACGTGGTTGCCGGCATAAGGACTCCGGCGCCCGTCAACGAAGACTCAAAATCAGAGCACAATAAGGACCTGAAGAGTCTCGAAAAGCGGATGCCAAAAATCTATAAGGAGCTCTTTAATATCCAGAAAAAGCTTGAGAAGCACTACCACGATATGCAGGATATCGAGTTCACTATTGAAAAGGGCCGGCTCTGGATGCTACAGTGCCGTGTGGGCAAACGCAATGGACCCGCCGCCGTGCGGATGGCTGTGGATATGGTCAAGGAAAGACTCATCACCAAAAAAGAAGCTGTAATGCGGGTTACGCCGGAGCAATTGGATGAGCTGCTGCATCCGATAATCAACCCACAGGCTGAAAAGGCACGGAAACCTTTGGCCAAAGGGCTGCCTGCCGGTCCCGGTGGTGCAGCAGGGCAAATTGTATTCACCGCACCTGACGCCGTGGAATCGAAAAAACAGGGCAAGAAAGTGATCCTTGTCCGAGAAGAGACCAATCCGGAAGACGTGGAGGGCATGAGAGCGGCAGAAGGAATTTTGACGGCCCGAGGCGGCATGACTTCGCACGCAGCGCTGGTGGCCCGCGGCTGGGGCAAGTGTTGCATTGTCGGCTGCGGCGACGTGCATGTCAATTACGCCAACAAACAAATGACCATCGACGGTAGAGTGTTTAAGCAAGGCGATTGGATTACGCTCAACGGCAGTAAAGGCGCTGTTTATGAAGGCCGGCTGGAAATGATGGACGCCTCAACGGAGAATAAGCTTCTCAATGACTTTCTCAAGATATGCGACTCCATCAGAAGGCTCGGTGTTCGCACCAATGCCGATACCCCAGCGGATGCCCGGAACGCAAGGCAGTTCGGCGCCGAAGGCATCGGCCTATTTAGAACCGAGCACATGTTCTATGGCAAGGGCTCAGATGAGCCGCTATTTATCCTGCGTAAGATGATTGTCTCCAAAACGGAGGATGAGAGAAAGAAAGCACTTGACGAGCTGTTCCCATACGTCAAGAGAGACATCAAGGGGACGCTGGAAGCGATGGACGGCCTGCCGGTGGTCATTCGCTTGCTTGACCCGCCGTTGCATGAGTTTGTGCCCCACGAGCCGGCCAAGCTTCAGCAGCTTGCTGCCGAGCTGAATATCACTGTCGAGGAGCTTTCGCAGCGGGCCAAAGACTTGCATGAGTCGAACCCGATGATGGGTCATCGCGGCGTGCG
>JAFNGF010000024.1:2862-3398 GCA_017885385.1 Planctomycetota bacterium | reverse complement strand
CGGGTGTAGCGCCGGTATGCGTAAATCAGCACCGCCGCTGCGGCCAAGAGTAACAGGCCATAAGTGCTAGCTGTCCCAAAATCAGCCAGGGCGCCCGCTCGCGGTGGGTAGATGGCCCAATAGATGGCGGTGCTGAATACGAAGATGTGGTTAGGAAAGCCAAGGAGGCCGGCGGTCTCAAAGGCTTCGATGCCGAGCACTACGAAGTATATGAGCGCGGCNNGCACCGCTCGTACTGCCGGCTTCTTCCAATGATGGGTCTATCCGGGCAAACACGCCTGAGATCATGAGATACATTAACGGAACGAATCTCATCGCTGTAACCGCAATCATGCCCCAGATGGAGTAGATTTGCAGCGGTCCCGGACCGTCCAGCCCGAACAAGCCCCTTAAGGCTACGTTGAGCATGCCGTTGGAAGGATTAGCCAGAAGGATCCACGACATGCCCAACACGATGCCGGGGATACCCATCGGCATCAGGGTGAGTACGAAGAATAACCGGCGCAAGGGCATGTTGGTGCGTTCCAGGAACCAGG
>JAFNGF010000024.1:0-2829 GCA_017885385.1 Planctomycetota bacterium | reverse complement strand
AAAGGTAAAGGATGTGGCCTCAAACGGCAGAGTGTTTTGTGTGCTACGGACGGTACTGAACAGTATGACTGCTATCGGTGGCACTGCCAGGTAGATCACCACGGCTGCTGTGAGCACCAGGATAATCCTAGCCATGTGCCCTTCCAGCAGTGCCCTTGTCCGTGTCATTTACCCGTTGGAACACCGACACGTGCTCGACGCCCGGTTCATATACTGCCATAACTTTGCCCTATCTCCAAGAATAGAACTCGAAAGAATTCAAAGAAGTCTAATCACGAATCTATCTATTTCGCCAGGGTCAGGGCCTTCACTGTGGCCGCCATTACATCGTTAAGATCATTTATGTCCTTTTGTGTGTCCAAACTTACAAACTGAACACCTGCCGCTTTTAATGCCTGACCTTGAGCCCCTTCAGTCCAGGAATTGAAAGGTGTTTGCAGCCAGTAGGGTCTTGCATCCCGGCTGGACAGCCAACTCAAGAAGAGTTTGGCGGCATTAGGATGCGGCGAATTCTTGGGGATACCCATTCCATTCGGCGCACCATATGACGGGGTGACGGGGCAGATAGCAACGGGTGCACTGTTTCTTAAAACAACCCGAACCTGTTCGTAAAAAGTATATCCGATCGGGACTTCTCCTGAGGCAACCCGCTGGGCCGCATCTGGTATCGTTCTTACCATGAAAGGCTGTTGCTTGGCCAGTTGATCCAGTTGAGTAAGTACCCCCTGTTTGTCCTGCTGCCACTGACGTACCAGGAAAGATGCAACCTGACCAGTATTTGTGATTGCTATCTTCTTGCCCTGNNAACCATTTTCGTATTATAGATAATCACTGGTACCGAGTCGTAAAGATGGATATACCTGTTATTAAACAGTGTATTCGAGGGACTCACATCTGAGACACTTTGCCAATCGTAGCTTACCACCAGGTCTCGACTGAACAATGGCAAGAAATACGTGGCCGTGGACCAGACAATATCCTCGCCAAGTGATCCTGTACCAGACTCCGTTATGACGCGGGTTATGACGTCTGCACTGGAAAGAGCGAAAGGTGATATCTTAATGCCGGGATACTTCTGTTGAAAAGCATTGATAAGCGGCTGAAGCTGGGTAGGATCTACTGGTATCGTTTGCCAGAGTACTGAGCCTTCAGCTTTGGCGGCGGTATACAAAGCCTGTATAGCCTGCTGAGAAACCTGCCCGGCCGCTAGTGTAGTGGATGCAGGTGCTGAGGTTGGAGGGACTGAGGCCGGCGCAGAAGTTGTGGGAGCCGGTTTCGGAGCTGAATTGGCCTGATCTGTCACGAGCGGCAGGCCTTGAAGTATTAGAACGAAACAGACAATACCCATCAGTGCAAATAGCTTTTTCATTTTCAATACCTCCTTTTCATCACTCTTGTCCAAATTAGCTTTCTTAAAAGGGCGTATTTTGGTCAGCAAAAATCAATCAACCAAAAAGCAAGGATAAACCTGGTTTTAAAAACATGCAAAACCCGTTTAATATCGAGAAACTTGCCGTTATTCTAAAGCAGAATCTATTTCCTGTCAATAACTCGAATTGTAATTCAGTAACAATATTTGTGATAATCATGCCAGGAATAGACACAATGTCTTGAGGAAGTCTAATAGATGGATACCTTACCCGGTTTATAGAGGTCGCCCGGTTGGTATGTCGAAGGGTCGCAGCCCAGGATACTCATAGATGCCTGCCTGCTGGCGCATGTTATTCAGGTGATTCATTCTGGATAGGTCATTCCGGGGTAAGTATGTGCGCTTAACTTTATGTAAGTCATTCATACACTTTTATATAATATAACTCCCAGTTCCAAACTCATTATTGAATTGGTTGGGGTGATTTCACTTTGGTCTGGGTTTTCTACGCTCGGCTGATAATTTGTAGAGGCGGGGGCATTTATTGCCTAACTTTTTAAGTAACCCAATAAGGACTCAACCCAAATATTCCAATATTCTCTGAGGAGGTGCCTTATGAAAAAACTGATTGCGTTAACCGTGGCGATCTTTTTCCTCTTTGGTTGTGCAAGCACAACTTTAATAAAATCCAATCCGCCTTCGGCGAAGTTATATGTGGATGGACAGTTTCAAGGAGAAACACCTATTTTCTTTTCTGATAAAGCGGTAGCAGGGACTGTGAGAACGGTGACATTAAAAAAAGAAGGTTATAAAGAGTTTACTGGCCTTATTAGAAGGGAAAAGTTATCGGTTCTTGCTCTGATAGGAGGGATTTTTTTACTCGTTCCTTTTGTCTGGATTCTGGAGTATCCGCCCCAATATACTTTTGATATGGNNCCTGGTAGCGTTTCAAGTTTTCCACAAAGATATCCAGCGCTCTCTCTATCTGTTGAGGCGTCGTGGCTGAGTTGTGAGGCGTGATGAAAACGTTGGGCAGGTCCCAGAATGGATTCTCAGGAGGAAGCGGCTCCTGGACAAACACATCCAGGCAAGCCCCCGCGATCCATCGTTCGCGCAGAGCGCGCAGCAGTGCCTCCTCGACCACTAGCGCTCCGCGCGAAATGTTGATGAAGTAGGCAGTGGCTTTCATCTGCCGCAGCTCAGCTTCACCCATCATGCCACGCGTCTTTCCTGTCAGCGCAGCGCACATCACAACGTAATCGGCTTCGGCCAACAGGTGAGGCAAATCTTCGGGCCCCCACACCTGGTCAACATCGGCGACGGGGTTAGGATGGCGCTTCGTCGCTACCACACGCATGCCGAAAGCTTTGGCACGTCGCGCCAACTCTAAGCCTACATGTCCAAGGCCGATAATACCTATCGTCTTTCCGCCAAGTTCATCGTTTTGCACCTTCTGCCAA
>JAFNGF010000023.1 GCA_017885385.1 Planctomycetota bacterium | reverse complement strand
CGACCAGTTTACTCCGTCGGCCGAGTTGCACAGATAGACATCCCAGTTGCCCCGGCGGTTATCCTGCCAGGCTACGTATAGGTTATTACTGGCACCCAGGGCAATAACGGGATTACAGCAGTCGCTAGAACTGTCGGTCAATTGGACGCTGCCGCTAAAATTGGCTGCTTCGTTCACAAGCTTGCTGAGGTAAATGGCCCTGGCGCCTGCTGGCCCTGCGTGCCAGACCGCCCAGACATTACCGCTGCTGTCTCGAACTGTTGCAGGTGCTGCGCTGCCGAGGTTATCTAAACCCAAGCTGACCCTTTTGTTTTTGCCGAAGGAACGCATCTCGGTCCAGAAGGGATATGTGTATTCGGGGATCACATTCCCGCCAAGGTCTGAAGCATTTACCGCGACCGTTAGTTTTTGCTCGAAGTCGAACATTTCATTCGGCTGAAAAGAGAATGTGTAATCAGCTTTAGTGCCCGTTCTGCGGCAATTGCCGGTCGCGCTGGTGTAGTTGGCGGTGTTGCCGGAGTACACAGTGTTGTTATTGACCTTGATTGTTACGGAGTTCGCATCGACACCCTTGCCATTATCCATAACATGTAAGGTTATCAGATTGTTCAACGGCACCTGTATTGAGTCAGGAGTTGGTAAGCAGTTGGTGACGCTTGGCGGGTTATTATCAGTACTGCTGCTCGCGCTAACTGCAATTGTCACCGTATCTGTATCCGTCAAACCGCCATTGTCGGTAACCGTCAGGGTAATCGTATGCTGACCAACTGACAGCGTCACAGTTGGGTTTGCACCTGTCGCGATCTGGCTGCCGCCTTCTCTCCATACGTAACTCTGAATGGCGCCGCCCGGATCGGAAGAACCTGAGCCGTTCAGAGTAACCTGCTCACTGCCGTTGCCGTCAGCATCGGTAACGGTATGATCCGGTCCAGCATTCGCAATAGGAGGTTGATTGGTGCCGGATTCATTGACCGTGATCACTACGGTATCTGTATTCGTCAGACCACCGTCATCTGTGACTGTAAGCGTGATGGTATGCTGACCGACAGACAGCGTCACAGTTGGGTTTACGCCGGTTGCAATCTGAGTACCCCCTTCACTCCATACGTAGCTTTGAATGGTGCCGTCCGAGTCGGTAGAACCTGACCCATTCAGAGTCACCTGCTGACTTCCATTGCCGTCAGAATCGATGGCCGTCTGGTCTGGCCCAGCATTGGCAGTGGGAGCTTGATTGGTACTTTTCACCGTGATTGTGATTGTCTCGGAATCTTGCTCTGAACCATCGCTTGCAATAAACGTTACCTTGTAGGTGCCAACCTGCCCACCTGTCGGTGTCCAACTGAAGGTTTGACCCTGAAAAGTTGCACCACTCGGAAGATTCTGAGCAGAATACGTTATGGGATCTGCATCAGGATCAGTGGCACTGACTGTGAAGTTAAGCGACTTATTCACATATACGGACTTATCTCCAATGTTTTCCAACGCTGGACCGTGATATTCATAGCAGCCTATGGAAGGATTGCTATTCCAAGCATTGCCCGCCAAATCTTTCGTAAAATCATATTCCGGGAACTTGGCGATAATCCCCAGCTCAGCAAGAATTCCTTGCACATTTTTGCCCGTGCTGCGCAGGGGGCTGTTCTCTTTTGTACGATAGTCCCCATCAGGATATGTTGGATTAACAAATAGGTCCATCAGTGGGGTGGAACGACGATCCTGTTCACCTTCGTGCAATGTCCAACCTTCAGCCGTACCCTGGTCCCAGTTATAGTAGGTATAAACATTATACGTCCGGTCTTCCACTATAACATCACTAGGGTCAAATTCATCCCATTTTGTAGGGTGCCAACCGTGAGCCAATCCGTGAAAAACATTGTTTACTACATAATGGCAGGGTAAATCTGTATATTCCTGCTGTCCTCTATGTAAGAATAAGGCGTAGGTAACCGCAATTGGCGCAGTATTATTCATCCATACCTGGTAACCATCATATCTTGAGGACCATGCCGTTATAGCATAAGTATCACCAATTGGATTTTGTGCAAACAGATTCCCAAAAACAACCAATCGTCTAACCAGATTAAAAGCCATATTGGTATTGTTATATCGATTACCTGCCACTAAAATGTCCTCGCAAGTAATATCTGAAGTTGTTCCATATACGGCAGTACCATTACCATGCCCCCCGCGAATCCCCGATAAAATGTTGTTAATAATCATACCGTTGGTAACGTCATAAAAATCAATACCTGTGCCCTTATTTTCGCCGCAATCATTACCCTTAAAAACACAGTGGTCCACACCACTGGCTATAATTCCATTATTGCCGTTTCGATGCACATAATTGCCTTCTGCCCGCACATTATTCATACCCGCATATAGAATCCCTAAATTCCCACAATCCGTTATAATACAGTTCTTGACTGTAACGTAAGAACCACGAGCCCCACCGCTACCCTCAATATCTATTCCGTTATTTTTTGCACCGAAAACTGTTAAATCTTCAATATTAAGATAATAACTTACTCCTGTTACTGATACAAAAGCGTGAGAGCGAGTTCCTACCGTTATCTTGTCCGTCAAATTGCTCGTGTTCTTCGGCCAGTAATAAATCCTGCGATAATCAGTTCCACCGACAGTCTCAATGTTGCTAACATAAAATTCTCCCGCACTATTAAGAATATGAGGATGATTTATAATGCGATATACGTCCCTACTGGCAAGTATATTCGCTGGCAGATTTGAATCGAATATGAGTTTATGGTCGGCTGATACAAAATCCGCCACAGTCCTATGGCTCGTACTGGCATTATCATTGATTAAATGTATATGAACAAACGCCCCATTCCAATAGTCATCATTTTGATTTAAATTTGGGTCAATAAGGTATGCGTTTTGACCTCCTGAAGCAGCCCCTACTCCTCTAAATTCAACAGTATCTTCTCCAAATCCTACTGACTGGTCCGGATCGCTGGCAATCCTTCCCATTACGCGATCCTCAAAAAAAACAGTGTCGGATAGATTGGAAGGAAAATTAGACGCTTTCACCCGCGTCCAGTAAATATTATTATAACGAGGATTAACTGCCCCTTGCACAGTTAAATAAGAGTCATTTGATGCTGCTTGCGTCCAGCCAGTAACCGGATCTGTTCCGTCCAAGACCGCCGTCTCCCCGGGATAACTTTTGACCGTAATCCAATTGTTCGGAGTACCGTATTTCTTTACATCAACCTGTTCCCGATAAGTTCCACCTCGCAAATACACTGTATCCCCGGGCCCTACTAGTGAATTTGTTCGCAACGTGTACGCCACAGTCTTCCACGGCTGCTCGCTTGTGCCAGGATTGCTGTCGTTGCCATTAACGGCGTCGCAATAATAAGTTGCCGCGACTGCCGTGTCACCCAAAAGAGTAATGAAAAACAGGCCAGCGATTAACAGGTAGCATACGGAAAATTTATGCAATGGCTGCCGATGGCTACTGCGCAGCCGCCCACGTGCACTGGCTAAGTTTACCATACTGTTGACCTCCTACCAGAGCATCACCGTGTGTGATCCCCCTACCAATCAAATTGTAACAATAAGTTTCGCCACAGGCAAACGGAAACCTAGTAGTCCGTCAAGCTCGATTAGGTAGGTTGTCATTCCGCACTTGATGCGGAATCCAGGACGTCAGTATTTTGGATTCCCGCTTTCGCGGGAATGACAAGTCACACAATCAATCATGACAGACTACTAGGCCTCCTGCCCACCACATGGGTAAATCCATTATAGGACTTTTTTCTACACAGGTGAACAAAAAACCGAACAGGTGGCCATTGGCAGGATTATTAGTCGCATGGGTCTACCGGCAGGAAGGTTTCTACCATGAGGAATGGGTGCTGCCTTCGGAGACCAGCAAATTAGGCATCAGGAACGATTGCCGGTCGCCTTGTTTCCTTCGAATGTTATCGGAAGTCGTGCAAAAAATTCTTGCCAGTTGCAATTCTTGCTAAGAATCTTTTGACAACCGGACGATTAAGTGGGTATCTTGATGACTAAATCAGGTGTTTCAGGGAGGAGGCATTTGCGAGTTTTCGGCAGTGGATAATAGTTTCTGATGCTCAGAGTCAATAATGTCTGCGAGCCAATTACCACTAAAGGGGTATGGAATTCGGGTTACGGCTCTCACGGCTTATTGAGGGTCGAGCTAGCGAAGCCGCGAAGTTCACGGCTGGGCTGTTGCCGCACTTCCTAACGGACAAAAGGGCGACGCTCAAGTGGGGGATAACTGCGACCCTTGGTGCGCGTGACCGGGCAGGTAAAGACAAAAGCGACTAAGACTGGCATAGAGAACTAATGTGGCTTCTCTCCTGCAAACGGTTGCATCAATTTTTGCCATGCAACCGACGGGGACGGAGTTTGCCCGGGTTGGAGCGTGCTCGTTTTGCCCAACACAATAAGCAAAGTAACCTCTGATACAATAGCGCGAATACGGGGTTCTGGTCCCAGAGCCAAAATTGCCCGCGCTTCGATGGCGTTGTGCATCGGAATGATTAGTGGTCGTGGAGCAAGGTTCGTACGCTACATGATTCTGACGCGAATCCTGGCGCCTGACCAATTTGGGCTGATGGCAATCATCATGTTCGTGACTATGGCCTTTGAAGCGTTCACTGAGGTCGGCCTAAAAGAATCAGTTATCCAGAATAAACGTGGTGCAAATCGTGAGTATCTAAATGTTGTGTGGTGGATGCAGGCGATTCGAGGATTTTGTCTTTTTGCAATCGCAATGCTCGCAGTTCCGTGGATCAGCTCTTTCTACGGGAAGCCTGAACTATTGACTCTGTTACAGGTCTGTTTTCTTTCCCTCTTATTCAGAGGACTTATCAGCCCTCGTGCACATGTCCTTGAGAGAGAATATAAATTTGGCCGGGCAGTTTTCCTAAGCCAAGGCAGCAGCATCTTAGGCACTATTATCACACTCGGTCTTGCTTTGGTGGTACGAAACGTTTGGGTGCTGGTTGTGGGTTTTGTGGCAGAGTCTGCTATACGGAGCTTGTTCTCATATATATTGGTTCCTTTTATGCCAAGATTCAACGTAGATAGGGAGTCTTTAGCCGAGTTACTAACCTTTGCCCGCCGCATGTTTGGCCTGCCGATTCTGACTATGATAGCTTTTGGAGCAGATGTCTTGGTACTTGGCAAGGTTGTTACCGAAGAACAGTTGGGAATGTACAGTTTGGCTGCTACTCTTGCTTATTTACCGATAGATATATTTGGACAGGTAATATATCCTATTTTGCTTCCTGTTTTTGCTGAAAAACAAGATGATAAGAACTTCCTTTGCCAAGCGGTTCTTCAGATCACTCGAGGAATAGCTCTCTTCGGTGTACCTCTGGTAGGATTTATAGTCAGTTGTGCAAGTGGGATACTGCTATTGGCTTATGGCCCAGTATATATTGCCGTGACCATTCCGCTTGGCATCTTGTCTCTTCAGATTCTGGCGCAGACGGAAGGAGCTATCCTCGCATCAATCTACTTCGCGGTAGGCAAACCCCATTTGCACCGGCGATTTGTTACACTACGTGCGGTAATTATCGTTGGGCTTATCTACCCGGCTGTTCTTCACTTCGGACTGTTAGGTGCAGCTGTTGTTGTCGTTATGGCTAATTTCGCTGCTTTGTCAATGCAAGTTGTTTGGTGCAACCGTATCATAGAGCTTAAATTTCTTAGCTACTTACAGCAATATGTTCCTGGCGTGTTGCTCGCCTTACCGGTAGTGGTGGCTGTCAGCGTGCTGCGGGTGGTCGGGATAAAATCTCCTGTGGTTATCTTTGTTGCTGGCGCTTCCGTATTCCTTGGGATATCAACAGTGGGGGTATTCGTCTTGAAACGCCTTACTGGGCTGCTTCCAATAAAGCAAGAAAGGATCTGAAGCCAAATTGAATCGTTAATCTCCAAATGGAATCAAGAATGCTTGAGAAAAGCAAGATAAAAGAAGAAAATATGAAAATATGTCTGCTTGGTGCTTCCTTCGAGACGGGTAATCTCGGCGTGAGTGCCCTGGCCGAATCTGCCGTTAAGATCATCTTGCACCGCTGGCCAGATGCCGAAGTCACTTTGCTCGGCGCTGGGTATGTTCCCGGCGAGCACCACCTGTCGCTAATGGGAAGGGAAACATCGGTCCGGATACTTCCTATAAGGTTCTGTAAGAACGTCTTTTTGCCTTATCATTTTCTGAAGTTTGTCTTTTATGGTTTGCTTTTGAAGATATTGCCCGGGTTGAGGATGAGAGAGTATGTAGCGAATCATAATAAGTATTTCAGATTACTATTTGAGACGGACCTTGTTGCAGACATAACAGGGGGCGACAGTTTCAGTGACATCTACGGTTTTCGAAGGTTCTTTCTGGTATTTTTGTGTAAGTGGCTTGTTATCCTATTGGGAAAGAAGCTGGTCCTTTTGCCGCAGACATACGGCCCATTTAAAAGACCGTTTACCCAAAAGATGGCAAGATATGTCCTTAAACACGCAAACCTGGTTTATTCAAGGGACCACGCAGGCATCGAATACTTAAAAAATGTATTGAATATTGATACGAATTCCAGAAAAGTCAGATTTGCCCCGGACATTGCCTTTATTTTGGATTCCCGAAAACCGGATAATTTTGACACCACTCTGCTACCAAAGGCAAAGAACGGAAATACTACTCTGGTGGGACTGAACATAAGCGGGCTACTTTTCAATGGCGGCTATACAAAAGACAATATGTTTGGTCTGAAAACCGACTATCGGGGTCTGATCCACAAGATTATTGATTTGTTCGTGGACGAAAAAAAGGCGGTTATTATTTTAGTTCCGCACGTATTCCCACCAAGGGGATGGGAAGTTGAAAGCGACCCTAAGGCATGCAGGAAGACATACGAGCTGACCAGAGACACATATCAGAAACGGATGCTGTTAGTAGACGGCAAATATAATCACAACGAAATCAAATACATTATAGGCTTATGTGACTTTTTTATCGGTTCGCGTATGCACGCCTGCATAGCGGCGATTTCCCAAAATATACCAACTGTAGGCTTGGCCTACAGCAAGAAGTTTGAAGGCGTGTTTGAAAGCATCGGGTTGGGAGATTGCGTGGCAGATACACGCAATTGCGACGAGAAAGAGGTGCTCGAGAAGGTCGAATCAGTCTTCAAACGAAGAAGCCAAATTCGCAATCGGTTAGAGCACATCATGCCGCGGGTAAAAGAAAATATACTTGACATATTCAACAATTCAAACGGTAGCCAGCGTAACAATACTGTCTAATCTCTTGTATAAACTCTACGCAATCAAAAGGAGGAGCTTAAGAAATGCAATACTGCGTATCGTTGAAAAGTTCGAGGGGGGGGCAAATGCTATCACAAACACTCCGTCGGATATTCTTGGATTATCATCATATCGAAGTTGGGCTGTATAGCTACGGCGGTTGCTTCGACCCTCATTGCATTGCCCCGTTTACGAAAATCGGTAGATATTGCTCCTTTGACCTTGACTGATTTTTTGCAACCTATGGACGACAGGAATGAGGAATGATTTTCAAACGGGTTGACCAAATTGTTGCTTGGCGGCTTTGCACAGGTTGTGGGGCCTGTGTAGCCACGTGCCCTGAAAACAATATACGGTTGGTCGACATACCAGATCAAGGTCTTCGACCTGTGGTCGATTTGGCGGCATGCCAAAAGTGCGGCAAGTGTGTTGAAGTTTGTCCTGGAATCAAGTTGTCTCATCAGCCCTTTAACAACGGCACAATACCTCAACTCCGAAGGGCATGGGGACCGCTACTTGAGATATGGGAGGGTTATGCTGCCGATTCTGAAATTCGCTTTGAGGGTTCTTCAGGTGGAGCTGCTACGGCGCTGGCCTTATTTTGCCTGGAGAAAGAAAACTTTGCCGGTGTGCTCCACATAGGCACCAAACTGGAAGCCCCCCTGCGAAATGTTCCGGCATTTAGCAGAACTAAAGCAGAGCTTCTAAAGTACACGGGTTCACGTTATTCGCCTGCAGCACCATGTGAGAAACTGAACTGGATCGAAGAATCCGACTCACCCTGCGTGTTTATTGGTAAGCCTTGCGATGTGGTCGCGCTTCGCAAATCTCAAGCGGTTAACCCCAGCCTCAATTGTAAGGTTGGCTTGGCTATCAGCATTTTCTGTGCCGGGACCCCAACCACCGCGGGAACATACAAGCTACTTGCCATTCTCGGCGTAAAACCTGAGCAGGTAGGGGAGCTTAGATATCGCGGCTGCGGTTGGCCCGGTATGACTACAGCAAAGATTAAGGGCGGCAATGGCGAAGTCCGCCAGATGAGCTACGACGAGTCCTGGGGTGGTGTCTTGAACAAGTATGGACAGTTCAGGTGCCGCTTGTGCGCAGACGCCACCGGTGAATTTGCGGACATCGCATGTGGAGATCCATGGTATAGAAACATAGCCCCGTCCGACCCCGGTTGGTCACTGATATTAGTCCGCACTGAAAGGGGTAAAGAAACTTTGGCGAAAGCAATTCGTGCTGGGTATGTCGTAGCAGCAAGGCAGAATGCTGATGTTCTGGTTCAATCGCAGAAGTCGCTTCTTAGTCGAAGGCGGCATTTGTTCGGGCGACTGATGATGATGCGAATGATGGGGTTACCTGTTCCATGCTACCATGGTTTCTCTCTGTATCGAAACTGGCAAGAGTTGTCACTGGTGGAAAAGGTTCAGTCATTAGGAGGGACTTTGAGGCGGATTATCCTGCGCGGATGGATGAGACCCCAAACTGCCCATCGTGGTAAACGCGGGAGCAACTAAGTCGTTATGGAAGGTGTAACTTTAACAATTGCAAGCATTCTTGCTATGCTGGCCTTAACGTTACGCCCGCATTATGCCTTGGCGGTATATATCGCAACATTGTTATGGTATCCCAATTATCTAATAGTAAGTGTAGGTACTATAGACATAACAGCGGCGCGGATTGTAACCTCAGCACTGCTTCTGCGGTGTTTGGCTGACAGCCAAATCCGAAGTAGATTTGTCTGGTCTCGGTTGGACACGTGGGTTACGCTTAGCATGGTCGTATATGTAGGCACGTATTTAATTACCAGGCCTCTGTCTGAATCTCTGGAAAACAGAAGCGGGTTCTTGCTGGACACTTGGTGCGCGTATATGGTAGCCCGATTCACGGTTATAGATCGGTCGGCGTTTGTGACTACTATTAAGTGCATAGCTGTCACTCTGGTTCCTCTGGCAGTCTTAGGTATGGCTGAATCCGCGACCGGGTGGCGGCCTTTCACTCTACTGTGTGGAAATTCGCCAGCGTTTATACATATAACGAGTTACAACCCCAGGTGGGGATTTACCCGCGCTGTGGGGCCGTTTAACCATTCTATTTTATTCGGGTCTTGTCTTGTCATGTTTTTGCCGTTAGTTTATTACTTACGCTGCCAGAAGAATCGGTGGCAGGTCTGGGCATATATTGTTTCAGTGGTGGTTTTCATCGGCGCCCTAAGCAGTATGTCCAGTGGTCCATGGATGATGGTGATAGTGGCGATTCTCTGCCTTGCGATGGAAAAACACCCCGCCTGGATCAAACCAGCACTTATAGGCCTCGGGCTTTCATGCATACTAGTTGCAGCGGCCAGTAACAGGCCGTTTTACCATATTTTTTTTTCCTACATGGATCCTCTCGGGGGTAGCGGATGGCACCGTGCAAAACTCATCGACCTTGCAATTGAACATCTTGGCGAGTGGTGGTTAATCGGTTACGGAGGTAGGGATCCAGACTGGGGCGGTGAACTTGGTATGGGTATCACGGACATAACAAACCAGTACCTTGTTGCAGGAGTCGAATATGGTATTCTCGGTGTGATAATGCTTTGCGGTGTGCTCGCAGTAGCATTGCGCGGGATTGTATCTCTGTACAAGAGATCTGCGGATCGTGAACTAAGATCATTGTGCTGGTCTTTTGGCAGCATGGTGGTTTCCGTAGCAGTGGTTTGGACGTCGGTCAGTTTCTTTGGGCCACCTACCCAGCTTTTCTATAGCATCCTCGGAATGATCGGCTCACTGCCTAATCTTGCGGGGAGCGAGTTCAGCTCAGCTACGAAGGTTAATGATTCTGTCCGCTATGCGGAATTCCTTTCCTGTCGCTAGGGCGACACCGTGTCATGAGGTAAGTTACATGGCAGAGATGTGCTGCAAGTATTGTTGCAACGACTGGGATGTGGTTGTCGCGAGGAGTCCGGAAGACATAGAAGCCATTCGCCCGGTGTGGGAACAAATGCAGGATAGAGAACCCTATCCGGTCATCAATGCGGATATCGACAGATTCCTTTCTGTAATTGAGTCGAGCGATGACAGTGTGCAGCCCTATGTCATTCTCGCCAAACAAAACGACCAGCCTCGGGCCATGGTCGTAGGCCGGCTGGAGATGCACGCCATCCCCTTGCGGGTAGGATATAAGACAATCCTAAAACCGAAACTCCGCTGTATGACGGTGGTACACGGCGGCATCCTCGGCCAGCCGGACGGAGACGTCAGTGTGCTGCTGATTCAGGAATTAATGAAGGTTTTACGTCAGCGACAGGTTGATGTAATCTTCTTCAATCACATAAGAACAGATTCCTGCATTTTTCACATCTCCAGAAAGTTGCCTGGTGTTTTGATCCGCGGTTATTTTCCAAAGGTTGAAAATCATTGGTCGATGTCAGTACCTGAAAACCTTGAAGGGTTTTATCAGGCGCGTTCAAAAAAACACAGGGGTAACTTAAAACGATACATTAGTAAACTTGATAAAGAATATCGAAATCAGGTCAGGATAATTACCTACACTGAAGAAGATGATTTAGATGAAGCAATAAAGGCTGCTTCTCAGATTTCTTGCTTAACCTATCAACACGGACTGGATTCTGGTTTTACTGATAATCCACGGACACGCGTTCTTTTGACAACTGCGGCAAGGCAAGGTTGGCTTCGTATGTCGGTGCTTTATATAAACGGAGAACCTGGCGCTTTTCAGGTTGGTCAGCAGTATGGCAAGCAATATATGTTGGAACAGATCGGGTTTGACCCCGAATGGAGCAGCCTTGAGCTTGGAACAGTGTTGTTTATCAGAGTATTGGAAGACATTTGCGCTGATCTGGATACTGAGTTTGTTGACTTTGGTTTCGGTGATGCTGACTACAAACGCAGTTATGGTAATAAGCAATGGCAGGAAGCCTCCGTTCACATTTTTGCGCCGAGGCCGTACCCAATCTTCATCAATATGGTTCGAACATTTATGATGAGCATAGATGCAAGTATGAAGTATCTTTTGAGCAAAACAGGCTTGGCAGGCTGGGTAAAACGACGCTGGCGTGATTTACTGCAGGTCAAAAGTGTAGATAGAAAACGTTGAGTTGGGAGGTGATACCAGATTATTTTTATATGGGCCAGCTTTGCACTCTTCTCTGCCTTATTCCTCTATGCGGGTGTGCCTTTCATATACGGCAAGATGTCTCGAATATTGCTTAAACGAAAGGCTGTAAAGTCCAATTCTCTCGTGTTGACTTTTGATGATGGCCCAGGCAGCAGGTTGACGCCGGCAATTATGGATTTGCTTGCAGAGCACAACGCGAAGGCAACGTTTTTTCTTCTTGGCAGGAGAATTGCCGGACGGGAAGAAATCGTGCAGCGGATCGCAACAGAAGGCCATGATATTTGCTCACACGGTTACGATCATTTGGACTACTGGAGGGTCTCGCCATTGCGAACCGTAAAGGATATAAAGAGAGGCTGGCAAGCCATAGATGCAGCGATGGAAACCAAGCGTGGTAAGTATCCGTTCCGCCCGCCTAACGGGAGGCTGAACATAATAAGTCTATTGTACCTGTTGTTATGCCGTGTGTCGATTGTGTATTGGTCGGTTGACCTCGGAGATACACTAAAGATGGAGCGCTGCTCGGAAAGAATCGCACTTGCTGCAAAGCGAGCAGGTGGTGTAGTCTCATTGGCGCATGATTTCGATCGTTCTGATAAAAACACAGAAAAACTCGTCCTTGAATCTACTCGGATTGCCTTGGCAACAGCCAAAGCAAATGGAATGACGGTATTAACGTACTCACAATTACGAAGTTGTCGAAAGAGCAGCAGAATCAATGAATGTGTCGGTAATCATAGTTAATTTTAATACAAAACATGACCTTCAAAGGTGTATCGAGTCTATATACAGAGAGGCAGGGAATACGGATTATGAGATTATCGTCGTTGATAATGCCTCATCTGATGGGTCTGCCGAAATGGTAAGATCCAGGTTCCCTAAGGTAACGCTTATTGTTGAACATATTAACCGTGGCTATGCAGCTGGCATCAATAAGGGAATCGAGGCAGCCAAAGGCAGATACGTTTTGGCCCTGAACAGCGATGTGGTTATTCACGATGCAGCCGTGGAAAAGGCTGCCAGGTACGCGGACGAGCACCCGAAGGCTGCAGTTGTCGGCTGCCAGGTCAGAGAAAGTTCAGACAATGTGCAAATGACCTGTTTCCGTTTCCCCAGCTTGCTTAATCTTTTCCTGAACTGCTCCGGCTTGGCACAGGCTTTTAAATACAATCATTTTTTCGGCCGCGAAGCAATGCTTTGGTGGCGGCGCGACAGCGAACGCGAGGTAGATGTCGTCTCCGGGATGTTTATGCTTGTGCGGTCCGAAGCTATTCGTCAGGTCGGGTTATTGGACGAGGACTATTTTCTGTACTTCGAAGAAACCGACTGGTGCTACCGCTTTTCCAGAGATGGCTGGAAGATTGTATTCTGGCCCGGTGCCGGGATAACTCACGTCGATGGTGGTGGACACAGTACGTGCCAAAGTGCACTTAAAATGTTTATTCGGTTCACGAAAAGCTTGTTGCTGTTTTTTAAGAAACATAAGGGACCTATTCAATGTTTTATTGCTCGATTTACGCTGGCTGTTTCGTTCGGAGTACGCTGGGGCATCTGGACTATTACGAAGTTTATGAGAAATATAACTGGCAAGGATAGTGGTTACGCAGAGGGGAAAAGTCAACAAAGTTGGGCAGCCTTTAAGTTTTGCGCCTTTGGCGTCGAACATTAGGGCTGCGGTGCAAGAATCGACTGTGTTCAGGCATATAGTTGAAGTTCTGGAATTGATTTCAGCGGTCATATATTCTTTATTCCTGTCAATCTGTCAAACCCAACCGCGTCGGGTCGTTTTATACTATCACGGCGTTAGAGACGAAGATGCTCAGGGATTTGAAAGACAAATGGTTTATTTAGCAGGAAGCTGCATTGTGGTGAAGGCGTCGCAAATCATAGAGGCTGCTACAGACGGGGAGAGACCGGTAGTCGCCATCACATTTGATGACGCTTTTATCAGTGTTTTGGAAAATGCGATACCTGTGCTCAAGAGTCACGGCCTTACCGCTACGGTTTTCGTCCCGACCGGTCAGCTCGCTCAATTACCCAGATGGGAAATGCGCGATGGCCAGCCCGATAGATTTGACGCTGTTATGAGCGAGAGACAAATCGCCGAAGTTGCGAAAGATGGTTTTGAAGTCCTTTCGCATGCCGTATCACATACCAATCTGACTGAGATTGATGGTGCTCGTCTGGAAAAGGAAATGAAAGACTCGAAGCATACATTGGAGAAAATTCTCGGCTGCGAAGTCTGCGGCATCAGCTATCCATATGGAGCTTGCAACTCAAGGGTCTGTAATGCTGCTAAAGCGGCAGGCTATCGGTTAGGTTTCACGATTGAGCCTGCTACAGTGAGTACCTCCACAGACCTTATGCAAATTGGGCGTTTCGCTGTTTCTCCGCATGATGGCCTGCTCAAGTCCAAACTGAAGGTCACTGGCGCATATCAGGTGGTGAACTCGTTGAGAAGAATCAAAAGAACATTGCTTAGGCACTAAGTTCCGGGGGACCGTTAGAATGGACTACACCATATTGATTGATAGTATAGATGCTCAACAATGGGAGCAATACGCTCACGGTTTTGTCGACTATAGCATATACCAAACCTGGGCATATCAGCAGGTGCGCGCCGAGAGTGACCGCCAAGAAGTTAGGAGAATAATCATCAAGGACGAGAATGGCGAAGCAGTGTTGATGTGTCATTTGCGTATAAAGGCCATAAGGCCCCTCGGCATTAGAATCGGTTATGTGCAGTCTGGGCCGCTGATGCTGCGAGAACGCGGCGAGTTGGACTGTTTACCCGATGCACTAAAGCAGTTGCGAGATTCGTGTTCGCACATGAGTATAAACGTTTTGAGGGTCGTGCCCAATTTGCGCAATGATGAGGTTGGGGAAAAAATTGGAGGCTTGCTGGAATTCAGCGGATTCAAGAAAAACCAAAGGGTCGCTCCTTACCGCACGTTTATAGTATCGCTGAAAGAGCCTGAGGAAGAAATACTCGCCAGGATTCACCGGGAAAGTCGAAGGATCCTCAAAAAGGCAGAAAAAATGCTGATTGAGGTAAGGCAGGGAACCAGCCATGAATTCTTCGAAATACTTGAAAATTTGTATGCCGGGGCAAAAGAACGGAAGGGTTTCGAGGGAGTTGATTCCGCGGAGTACGCCAAGACACAGCAGATGCTGGCACAAAACGACAAAGCAATAGTCCTTATTGCATATTACGACGGTCAGCCCATAACAGCTCATGCTACTACTCATTTCGGCACTACCGCGGTGCCAATACTAACAGCAAGCAATGAAACTGGGCTGAGTTGCGGGACGTCGTATTTACTTTGGTGGAGAGCATATCTTATAGCGAAGAGCTTGGGCATGGAACGTTATGATCTAGGCGGCGTTGACCCAGACAGGAATCCCGACGGATATCGTTTCAAGAAACGTATGGGTGGCGACGAGACTTTTTACCTGGGAGCTTTCGAGATGTACAAGAACTCTATCGTCGAGAGGCTTTGGCATGCAGCCGAGGGGGCACACCGTCTACTAAAAAAAGTACGGGTCTAACAAATGCAGAACCTCTGGCGAGAAGAAAGGGCACCCGTTGGATGCGGACGTAGCACCGATATAGATAGTCCATGTGAAAAACATATCGCAGCGGAGGTGTTTGAGAGCCTTGATGAACTGGCACCGATGCAGCAGGAATGGGACGATTTCATAGAAGCCGTCGGTGGTGAAGTATTTCTCACTTATGATTGGTGCAGGACATGGTGGAAGTACTATGGTGGAAAACGACACGTGAGGGTTTTTATCTTCCGCCACGAATCTACGTTGGTTGGGATTATTCCGGTCTTTTTGGAGAAAATATGGCTTGGGCCGGCTTGTGTGCGAGCAATCAAGCTTGTCGGAACAGATTTTACGCTTGTTACAGTAAGTTTGCCTATACACAATGATTTTCTGCACGAAGTTCTGCGGATCTTTCTCTGTGAGTTGGTTTCCCACTACCGTTGGGACGTGCTATGTTTGGGCCCCTTCGCCGGTCTATTTGGTAAGAATAAATGCGAAAAAGTTGGGTGTCTGTGTAAGGAAATACTTGGGAATGGTTACAACGTTCAGGAGAAAAAATGTGGTGTCCAGACATACTTCAAATTGGCAGGCAGCTGGGAAGATTATATCGCCAGGCTGCCGAAGCAGCAAAGATACAACATTAGGAGAAGCTACAAAGCAATCAATTCCGAGGGCAAGGAACTGATTTCAACCTTTGCTTCGCAGGAAAATTTTCCAGAACTTTTTGACAACTTTGTGCAAATGCATGAAGCACGATGGCACGGTGTAGGGAAAGGAGGGCATTTTCAGGATTGGCCCAATGCTCACCATTTTCATCGGGAAGTTGCCGCTGTTCAACTAAAGCGCAATCGCCTGAGACTTTTGGAAGTTAGGCTGGGGGACACGCCCGTGGGGTATAAGTATTGCTACAAATTCGCAGACAGATACCATTCATTTTTGGATGCCCGCCTGGTGTCGCAGGCAGTTGCCAATCTGGATTTAGGAAAGGTTATTCTCGTCGAGCAGGTTAAAAAAGCCATAGAGGAGAATGCAAAGTATATAGACAGTATGCAGGGCATGTATGAGCACAAATTGCATCTCGGCGGCGAGACTCTTCCAATACACTGTATCCTAATTTTTAGGTCGGGAATGTCCGCAATTATGCGGATATACATTTGTCGGGGACTTTTTTGGCTGCTCGACGTATGCTATAATAAGATATGGTTTCGCAGGATTGCGCCGCGTTTGCCTTTTGAACGAGGGCCTCGTTGGAAAGCATGGATAAAGTCCCAAATACTTTTCTCGTAAAACGACATCAATTTTTGATACTAGGTCGGTCAAGAGAGCTGCATGAAGTTACATTCTTGTTATGAATTAGACCAAACCCAAAAAAGTCGGTGGGAACAGTTCTGGTGCAAATGCCGGCACGCTCATCCGCGACAGCATTTTCTGTTTGGTCAGGTGGAGCGAGCAAAGGGTAGAATTCCCATTTATATATATGGAGAATCGGACGGTACCATTGTATGTGCGGGAGTTTTTAGTATTCACCCCTTTCTTTGGAGCCGCCGATTCTCTTTCGAGGCCATTTGCCAGCGTGGACCAATTTTCGACGAGCCTGGGTGGGCAAAGGAGTTCCTCTGGGGGATCGAACCACTGTTTAAATCTCTCATGGTCGGCAGGATTTGCGTCTCACCGTATTGGATTTTCCCGGAGGCACACGATGTTGTAGCAGTTCTCGACGAGTTAGGTTATTCGGCAGATGCCCCCACAACTGATAGCGGTTATTCGACCGGCTTGGTGGATATTCGCCGTAGTGACGACGATATCTTCTGTTCATTTTCCAAAAGCGCGCGCAGGGAGATTCGCCGGGCGGAAAGGCAAAATGTGGCGATCCGGGCCGCAGGCAGTATAGACGAAGCTCAAACGTTTTTTCGGTATCTCGATCGTATGAATCGAGAACGTGGCATCATACCAGTCTCCTATGATGAATTTAAGGCAACTTTTCAACACATACTCGAAAAGCGACAACTCGGTGTTCTTTTGAACGCTTTCGGTGGAGAGATGTTCCTTGGCGGGCTTTGGATAGTCAGAGGACCCACGACAGCTCATACGGCGCGCTATGTAGTTGCACCGAAGCCTCTCAGAGAACTCTCAAACCTGTCCATAGGACCGGTGCTATGGTGGTCGGGTATAAAATGGGCAAAAGAGAAAGGGTGTTCCTGGTTGGATGTAGAAGGCTACGCAGATAACGCCGATCCATCTAATGAGAAGTACCTCGTCTATGAATTCAAAAAAAAGTTCAGCCCACAGCCTGTGTATGGCCTCGGGCATTACATACGTGTATGCCAGCCCTTTATTTACTCGGTGCATAAGAGCTTCAACTTTCTATCCTGCGGCTGGCGCTCAGCCACAGGTTTACCCTACAAAATCAAGAAAAAAATGTGTATTCCCAACCTACGCCGCGAAAGTACGTAGGTAGGGGTTCCCTAAGCATTATTTGCTCAGTACAAAGTAATCAAACGGCCGCCTTCAGGAATCTTTGAGAACTAATGATAATGCAGGAAGAGACAAACATATTATACTGTGGACATCATTCTTTTAGTCTTATTTCATTGGCTGGTCAACACTCCAAACATAGTGCAACTACATGGTTGCCCAAAGGGCGGATATATTATGTGCACAGAGGCAGAACCGCTATTCGTCGGGCATGTGAGTTTCTCCATCTATCGCCAGAGACCGAGGTCCTGGTTCCTGCATACAACTGTGGAGCAGAAATTGACCCACTGGTTACTTATGGTGTTTCAGTGGTTCTTTACCGTGTCCAAAAGTCAGGCCTGATTGACCTTGCTGATCTCCAAAGCCGTATCACCAAGAGAACCAGGGCCGTATATGTAACCCACTACTTTGGCTTTCCACAGCCGATAAATGAGATTAGAAGACTTTGCATAGACAGAAATATATACCTTATCGAAGATTGTGCATTGGCGTTATTCAGTCGTGATGGCTCAACTAAACTTGGCTCAACAGGCGATATATCAATCTTCAGCTTTCCAAAGTCGTTGCCTGTTCCAGATGGTGGGGCACTTGTAATCAACAGCACAGACCTTGCAAAAAACGATTGGGAGCTTCACCGGGCACCGTTCTCACTAGTAGCAAAGGAGACACTATCACTCCTGAAAAGAAACTCTTTGCGCTCGGCTTCCGGCACAAGATTGTTTCCACTGTTCTGGCCATTGTTGGAAAGATATCAGGCGTACACAAGATATATGGAACCCCCGCACCAGGCTCTGCCGCCTGATGTGCCCAAAAGCTTTTATTACGACGAAGATTTCACGGATAAAGCTATCTCCAGATTAACTAAACGCCTGCTAAAGACTTTCGACATCACAACGATAGTAACCAAACGGCGAAATAACTTTACACTATTGCTGAATATGTTAGCTGAAGCCAAAGGGATAGAACCTCTTTTCAAGACACTGCCCGAAGGTGTCTGTCCACTGTATTTTCCCGTGATTGTTAAAAACCGTGTCTACTTGTACCGAAAGCTCAACGAACTGTCCATCGCTGCTATAGAATGGTGGGCTGGGTATCACCCGGCTCTCCCTTGGGACGAGTTTCCAGATGCCTGTTTTCTCAAAGACCATATTTTAGCACTGCCTGTGCACCCACAGCTAAATTCCGAACACATTGCGTTTATTGCTGAAAAAGTTGTGGCCTTCATTCGCGAGGATCGGTAGCACCCTCACAGGTAATACAAGGTTATAGTCTTCGGTGGAAAGGCAGACGTATTGTGTGTGTTGCCTGGTTGAAGTTGTGCACGTGAATGGCTTATTCAGTGGTGGAAACGTTTGGAAACATAATGGTAGCTTTTAGGAGATGACACCGTGTTGAAAGTTGGTTTTGCATTATCGACCGGCGTATTCTTTGTTTTACAGGTACCGGTGCGGTCGGTCCGCGCGGGGCTCGCGTCGCCTCGCGAGAGGGATGGGGAACATAAGTTTCGTGAGTGAGGTCTTTCATATGAGCGAATGAGTAATGGGAGTCTGTTTCTGTCATCGACCAAGAATGATTTGTCAAGAGGAACGTATGCTGCTGGGTTGCCCGAATCTCGGTTGTGATTGTCGCCGTGGGGTTTGGCCGGTGGTCTTTCTGAGGTGAACCGAATGAAAATAGGAGTGCCAAAAGAGACAAAGCGCGACGAAGGACGTGTGGCCTTACGGCCTGATCATGTATCTGAGTTGGTTGCCATGGGCCACAGCGTCTCCGTTGAGGAGACAGCCGGATTGAAGGCTGGATTCGCGGATAGTGACTACGAGCAAGCTGGGGCTCGGATCGTCTCCCAAGAGGAATTGTATAAGAGATCCGAACTGATTCTGAAAGTCAAGTGCCCGTTGCCGACTGAATGCGCCTTCTACGGGCCCGAGCACGTTCTGTTCACATATCTGCATTTCGATGAGAATATCGCACCAGCGAACATAAGACACATCGTCGATACCGGCGTGACTGGAATAGCATACGAGTGGGTTGATCGAGACAGGCGGCTCCCATTGCTTGAGCCCATGAGCGAACTGACCGGCGCCGCATTTGCAAGAAAGGCGATGAATCTTCTGGTGGAGCATAAGGGCATGCTCGGTGGCAGCTACCTTCGGCACTGGCCGCGTGCGAAAACGATGGTTGTTGGCGCAGGGCACATTGGCTGCAATGCCATCAACGTGTTTGCCATGAATCGCTTTGGTATTGTGGTTGTGGACAAACACCCCGAGACGCTCAATCGACGCCTCGCACAATATGTCTCCCCGGAGGTCATGTCGCATTGCCAGATAGACGTAGTGAGATTTGATGAGGGAGACCCTGACAAGTCAACCGCGGCGTTGAGACAACATCTGCCATCCGCGGATATTGTGATCCTCGCAGCAGTCAGACGGGCCACGCTGCCGAAGGAAAAGTGCGAGTATCTAATCAGGCGGGAAGACTTGGGGCAAATGACTACTAACAGTATACTCTGCGATGCGACTGCCTGTGACAAAGATCTTGCAGAAACATGTGTGTCTTCGGATTCCTTGACAGAAACCTACGTCGAAAACGGGGTGATTCACTACAACCCTGATCACATCCCCTCTCTTGTACCTGTCACCGCGACGCGATTGCTGACCGACGCAACGTTCCCGTACATAAAGCTGCTCAGTGCGGGATTTCACCAGGCAATCGAAAAGGATCTGGGTCTTCGAAAAGCCGTGATGTGTCACCGAGGAAAACTCACGCATGAATACTCGGCTAAGAAGAAGCGACTGGAGTACACACCATTGACCAGCTTGCTGTAGAATAGTGGCAGGCCAAACACGAAATCCTCCATATAGCCATGTCTGGACGGCCATCAAATGCGATGTGAGAATGTCGATTTCATAGGTGTTCCCGTAGATCTGGGTGTGAAAGAACTCGGTCTGAAGTTGGGACCCGATGCTTTCCGCGAGGCGGGCCTTTTCGCTGTTGCCCGCCAACGAGGACTGTGTTTTCGCGATATAGGCAACATTGACCTGCCTGCTTCCGTGTCGTGTTCTGCCTCCGCAGAGTATCTCCGTACATCCGCTCACAATGTCGGTTTAATTGCAGATTACTGCGAGAGGTTGTCGCGTGTGGTGGCAGACTCTGTCGAGAGGGAGCGAACGCCCGTATGTCTGGGGGGAGATCACAGTCTTGCCATCGGCTGTCTCGCGGGTGTTGCCTTGGCTGGATGCCGGGCAGGTTGTCTGTGGATTGACGCCCATCCAGACGCGAATACACCAGAGACATCGCCCTCTGGAAACGTGCACGGCATGCCCGTTGCGATTATTACCGGCTTTGGACCGAGTCTGCTGGTCAACATTGGAAAACCCGGTCCCAAGGTCGACGTCAAGAACATCTGTCTCCTGGGGGTGCATGATATCGATCCGGGTGAAGCTGATTTTGTCAACCACCACAGGATACGCATGTTCACGCTTTTCGATGTGATTGAACAAGGATTAGCCAATACTGTCAGGGAGTGTTTACGAACCGTTACAGATCAGACAGATGGTGTACATGTCAGTCTCGATCTTGATTCTTTGCACGAGACCGTGGCGCCTGGAGTAGGTCTGCCCTCACCTTATGGATTCAATATGAGAGAGGCAGCCTACATCTGTCATCAGATTGCGTCCCACTGCCGTGTCGTATCCATCGATCTCGTGGGTCTGAACCCAGTCCTTGATCACAACCTGCAGACAGCCAGGAGAGGTATTGAGCTTCTCATGACGCTTCTCGGCTATCCGTTCAGTTTTCGTTAGACTCCTATTTGGAAAATCAGAGATCGAGAGGGACGATCCCACAAGGGTGGAGTTGAGTCAGCCAGCAGGGCCGCTCAATGCCCGGCAGTGCTACGTGAGTCGGGAAGAACAAGGTCTAGCCCATTAGGCTTCTCTGCCAAGAAGAGGGTTGACATGTACATTCGAACGCTTAGAGACGTCAAGGCAACACTCCGTGGTTGTAAGACTCTCTTGGTCAAAAGGTACACAGGTACGTTTTGGGTCCGTCGGCGGTGGTTGAGCAAGACACAGTGGTATAAGCCTGAGCAATTGCGTGAGATCCAGTTGTCGCTGCTGAAGAAGGTGGTCGCGCACGCCTACAGGACCGTGCCCTACTGGCGGGGCAAGATGGACGTGCTGGGGATTCACCCGCAGGACATCCGGGAACTGGAGGATATCCGGCGGTTCCCCATCATCAGCAAGAAGGACCTCAAGGAAATCGGCGATGGTATTGTCTCCTGCCGGTATCCGCAGTTCCTACTCAATACCGCCCACACCGGTGGGACGACAGGATTGCCGGTGCCGTTAAGGCGCGATTTGTTTTCGATAGGAAACGAACACGCATTCGTCCGACGGCAATTCGACTGGGCGAGTGTGGGTCGTAGGGACAGCGTGGCCTACATGATGGGCCGTGTCGTTGCCTCCCCAAGCGAGAAACTGCATAAGCCTTATGTCTACGATGCAAGCATGAAGGAGTTAACGCTGTCGGCGTTTCACCTGTCACCGGATGTTGTGCCAACATTTGTGGATGCCATGCGCTGTTACGGCGTCAAGGTGCTGGTGGCCTATCCGTCGGCGGCATCTGTCTTGGGCAGAGGGTGTCTGCAGAAGGGTATACGCCTGCCACTGAAGTGTGTCCTGACCACTGCGGAGACCCTCGACGATGGCAAGAGGCAAGTTATCTCAGAAGCCTTTGATTGCCCTGTTTTTGATTTCTACGGCAGTGCAGAGCGTGTATGCTACATACACACGTGTGAGCATGGTCGTTACCATATTCTGCCTGAGTACGGACTGACCGAGTTGGAGCGGGCGGATCCGCCGAACGAGGACTGCTGTCAGATCATCGCGACGGGGTTTTGGAACATGGCCATGCCCCTCATCCGGTATAAGATGGGCGACCTTGTTCTCCCCAGCGATGAAGAGTGTCCTTGCGGACGTCACTTCCCCATGATTGCTCGTATTGTAGGACGTGAGAGCGATGCCATGGTCACGCCCTCCGGCAGGCGTTTGGGGGCGACGGCGATTGAGTGCCTCCTTGCCCATGTGCTGTATGGGATGTACGAGATGCCGGTACTGGCCGGACAGGTCATTCAGGAGAGCGCCAGTGATGTCGTGCTGGAGTATGTCCCGGCTGAGGGTTTCTCGGAGAAGCACGCGCAACAACTCCGCGAATTGTTGGAAAGAGAGCTCCCCGATGAATTCAACCTCAGCATTCGACCGACTCGTCAAATAAACCAGACGCCGAGCGGCAAGTTCCTCTCTTTTGTCATGGCGGAGCACCATTAGATAAACATAGAAGATCGACCGCAGTGTTATCAGACTATAACATAATATGTTTTGCCCCAAGTGACTGGTGGGGTATGAACCCTAGTTGCACTACGCACTTGATGCGGAGATTTGCCAAAAGCAACAGGGTTCTCTACATAAATCCTTTCGGTTCCGATATGGTCAGAGCGGCAAAGGGCAAAAAGGGATTCGTGGCGCGAATCGGCAGAAAGGTGAAGAGCATCGCCAAGTGTCTGCGCCAGCCGGAAAAGAACCTCTACGTATTCAGCCCTATCTTCATTCCCCTCCAGGGCAGAAAGATAGTAGATATTCTTAACAATTCTCTGCTTAAACTACAGCTAAAAACAGCTTGTTGGCGTATCGGGATATCGGAACCGATACTTTGGCTGGAGAACATCCGTGCAGCCAACATGATGAGCTGGTTCAATTCTACGCTGAAGGTATATCATGTCTCTGACCTGTTTGCCAGCGATTCCTACACAGGCAATTCCTTATTGTTGAACCAACGCGAAAAACGCATTTCCGATGAGAGCGATTTGATGATCTGTGTGTCCAAAGAACTGTACGATAGGAAACAGACGCAGAGAGAAAACGTGTTCTACATACCGCACGGAGTAGATTTTGATCTGTTCCAAGAGGCTGCACAGAAGAGTGAACCGGTTGAAGAATTGGCCAATGTACCCCGGCCAATTGCAGGATATTTCGGAACGATGACTGCGCACAATGATATTGAACTGCTGCTGTACTGTGCCAGACAGTTGCGGGATGTTTCGTTTGTATTTGCCGGCCAGATTACCGGCGGTGATTACTCCGAGTTGGCTCGGCTGAAAAACGTACACCTTTTAGGTCGGATGCCTTACGAAAAGGTTCGCCAGTTGTGCGCGTGTTTCGATGTATGTTTGCTGCAATGGATAATGAGCGAGTGGATAAAATGCTGCAATCCACTGAAAATGTTTGAATATATGGCCTCCGGCAAACCAATTGTCTCAGTTCCGATCGAAGAAACAAAGCAGTATTCCGACGTTATCAGCATTGCTTATAATAAGGAGCAATTTGCCGACGCTATTCGATGGGAGTTGCGTAACGATACCCCGGAACGGGCCCGAAAGCGAATTGAAATTGCCGGGCAACATAGCTGGGATACGCATGTGGAAAAAATCTCCGAGCTTATTGAAAAAGCAATCGCAATGAAACAGAGCAGCAAATTCCACCCTGTAAGGCAACCGACAGAGGAAATTAGCTGATGGGTGCGCTGAAGATAGCCTGTGTTGGTGATACAATGTGTGGAGACTCATTTCACCTGCTCGGATGTGGTGTCGCCTCCGGATTAGACAAGTTTGGCAGCGATTTTTTGCCGCGTGAGATCGTCGATGTCTTCGCTTCACACGATATGGTACTCTGCAATTTGGAGTGTGTTCTATCTGATATCGGTCGCCAGCAAAACAGCCTGCGTAGTCTGCACATGCGAGGCCGTCCGACAACGGCTGCATATCTTGCGAAGTGGGGAGTAACAGTAGCACATGTTGCCAACAATCATATTCTTGAGCAAGGTCTTGAATCTGCGGTCGACACGGTCCAGCAATTGGAAAAGGCCGGGGTAAAAACAGTCGGCGCGGGCAAAAATGGTCGCTTCCAAATGGGGAATGAACCTCTATCTATGAGGTTCGGCGACCAACCAGTTGCTGTAATCGGGGCCTGCTTCCACAACGGCAAGTATGCTTTCAACAGCAATCTGGATAATGTAATCCAGACAATAGAAGCCAAAGCAGCCAAAGATAATCTTGTGATAGTCTCAGTTCATTGGGGCGATGAATTAATAGACCGTCCGAGCATATGGCAAAGAAAAGTAGCGCGGCAATTTGCTGATGCAGGTGCCTTACTAATCATAGGTCATCATTCCCATGTTGTACAGGGTATTGATAGTGCCGACAATTTCTTGGTTGCTTATAGTCTGGGTAACTTCATCTTTGACAGTCACTTCAAAGACACCGATTGGTCTATAATACTCAGCATAATAATCGCAGATAAAAGAATCATTAAATGGGAAGCGATTCCTATACTCAGAGACGAAGACTATCGGCCTATACTTGCCACGGGCGAAATGAAAAATGAATTGCATAAAGAAACAATGCGGCGATGCGACATCTTGAGACAACAGCCCATCGGCACAGAAAGGTATGAAAAAGAATACACATCAGAACTGAAGACTTTAGAGACCCAATCACGACATAGCTTATGGCTGGACATCGCAAAGAGGTTCGTCCATTACCAGCCAATTTTCTGGCCGCAGATTCTCCTACGCCCAATTCAAAGACGGTTAGGGATATGGTAATAGCAAGAAAACTGAAGATTTGCTTGGCAGCGTCGGGAGGAGGACATCTCAGCCAGCTATTAAGACTCAGTGAAAGTTGGAAAGGACACGAGACATTTTGTGTTACGACAACAGATGTTGTCGCCAAGCAACTTCAAGAGTACGGAAATGTCTATATTGTTGGGGAGTGCAACCGCAGATATCCTCTGCGCGTTATTCGGGTTTTCGCGCGGTGTCTGAAAGCCCTCTTGCGCGAAAGGCCTGGAGTTGTTATAAGCACAGGTGCAGCCGTAGGGTGCATAGTCTGTTTCCTGGCCAAAACAACTGGCGCTGAAATTGTCTGGATTGACAGCATTACAAATATAGAACGGTTATCTCTGTCAGGGAGGATGGTCAGATACATTGCGAGCCTCTTCCTTGTGCAGTGGCCTGAACTCGCGGCACAATACAGAAATGTCGAATACGTAGGGGAAGTCATATGATTTTCCTCACTGTAGGGACACAATTTCCCTTTGATCGTTTGGTTAAATCCGTTGATGACGCCGTCGATCATAGTGGATTTGAGGAGGAGATATTCGCGCAGATTGGCAATAGCTCGTATCGGCCGCGTAATTTTCAAGCTGTGTGCTCCCTTGAAAACCACCTTTTTGATAAGCGTCTGCGTGAGGCTTCCAGTGTAATCAGTCATGCAGGTATAGGAACCATTTCGAAGGCGATGGAGTATGAAAAGCCTCTCCTCGTGATGCCGCGACGGCAAAGCTATGGGGAGGTGGTGAACGACCACCAAGTGGCAGTTGCCAAGAGATTTGAAAAACTGGCCTATGTACTTGTAGCTTATGAAGTGGAGGAATTGCCCGAAAAACTAACGCGGTTAAGGACCTTTGTGCCCTGTAAACGACAGGCTCAGCCAATGGCAGTTGCTGTCCGGATTGCAAGGTTTCTGAGCGGGCTAACCGCAGAAGGCGAAAAGGCATGAGATCTAAGATTGTGCCATTTGTGCTTGTATTGTGCCTCCTGTTCTCAGGCCTGGTTAATATCATTCTTTATCGACAGGTTACCAGACTCTACCGTGAACTTCAAATGGTTCGGCTTGATCCGACGAGCGCCAGGAGCTTCGCGGCAGAAAACCTCCAACGGCAACCGCCTCAGGCGGGAAAAGCAAGGGTTATCTTGTTAGGTGATTCGAGGATCGCCTACTGGGACCCTCTACCTTGTGTCCCGAATTGTCAGTTGCTGAACCGCGGCGTCAGTGGTGAGACTACCGCCCAAACAATTCTCAGATTAGATAGAGACATCATTCGACTACGGCCGTCTGTAGTGGTTATACAAGTGGGAATCAATGACCTCAAGACCATAGGTGTCTTTCCTAAGCGCAAGGACGAAATTACTGAGACGTGCCAGAAGAACTTGAGGACTATAGTCAAGCAGACGACGGAACACAATACCCATGTGGTAGTTCTGACCATATTCTCTCCTGGTACAGTTGGACTTCTTTACAGGCTGATTTGGTCGGACGGAATCCGCGAGGCGGTGGAGAAAACTAATGCAATGATCAGAGGCTTGGGTGGCCCGAGAGTGACAGTGGTCAATTGTGATCCAATCTTGTCTGTCGGCAAGACTCTAAAACCGGAGTACGCACGAGACACGTTTCATTTGAATTCGGCAGGCTACCAAGCGATTAATAATTCTATAGTTCCCATATTAGAGAAACTGTTGCAAAACTACGATCTAGCTGAGAACTAGGGATGTCATTCAATAGTATAGCATTTGAAGTTTTCTTCGTCATTGTCTTTGTTTTCTACTGGTCGTTGCGCCGTTCGTATCGGTTGCAGAATCTGCTGCTTCTGGCTGCAAGTTACGTTTTTTATGGCTGGTGGGATGTCCGCTTTCTGGTGCTGATAGCGCTGTCAAGTGTAGTTGCCTACTGCTGCGCTCTATCGATAGATAGGGGACAAATGACAGGCAAGCAACGTGCTCGGGCATCGGGATTCTGTATCTTAGCGGTCATGCTCTTCCTGGGATTAAAATGGAACGCTGTGAAATTCTCGCTTCCGAAATGGCGTCCTTTACTAACAGTGGACTGGAATAATCTTGTTTATGCCGATGCACAGCATTATATCCTCACACTGGGTATCATAGCAGCGATAGTTCTTATCAATATCAGTTACCCGTTCCTTTGCCGTTTAAGAGACAACCATAGACGAAAATTCTTCCTCGTATTCAGCATAACAATTAACCTGACCGTGCTTGGAATCTTCAAGTACTGCAACTTCTTTGTAGATACGTTCCGCACCCTGGTTCACTCCATCGCCGGTATCTCAGTGAATACCGAAACGCTCAACATCATAATGCCTATAGGCATATCCTTTTACACGTTCCAGACAATGGGTTACGTCATAGATGTTTACCGCCGAACAAGTCAGGCGAATGACTCTCTGCTCGACATAGCACTTTTTACTACATTTTTTCCTTTGGTCCTTTCAGGACCTATCGAACGAGGAACAACTCTTTTACCTCAGTTTCAAAAACCGCGTGCGATAAAGTCCTGTGACTTACGAGAAGGTATATGGCTTATCATCTGGGGGCTATACAAAAAAATGGTAGTTGCTGACAATCTGGCCAAGATTGTAAACACAACCTTCGCCCCATTCGACAACCCTGCTTCAGCATTAGCGGTCCCGCAAGACGGCATTCGGTTATTGGCAGCGATTTATGCTTTTGCCTTCCAGATTTACTGTGACTTCTCAGGCTATACCGACATCGCACGCGGTGTTGCCCAATTGTTGGGGTTTAACGTCAGACTTAACTTCAATCTTCCCTATTTTGCGAGGAACCCATCCGACTTCTGGCGACGCTGGCACATCAGCCTCTCAAGTTGGCTGCGAGACTATCTGTATATCCCGCTGGGCGGCAGTCGCTACGGCCTTTGTAAAACAGCCCGTAACATGATGGTCACGTTCTTGTTATGTGGGTTGTGGCACGGTGCCGCATGGACATTTGTCCTCTGGGGAGTGTTTCAAGGCATACTTGTTACTCTACATCATACTCTTACTCGCAATTCCGACGGCGAAACACCACGATGGTGGGTTTCAGCTATCCAATGCGCCTTTATGTTCCATTTGAGTTGTGCCGGCTGGGTCTTGTTTCGTGCCCGAAACCTCAACACCGTAGGGGTTTTCTCGCAATCTATCTTGCTACATCCAAGTCTGTCAACTGAGGCGACAAGTTGTTTCGGCAAACTCGTATTCTATTGCTGGTTCCTCGTGTTGTTTCAAGCCATTCAAGGTCTGACCGGGACATTAAATCCCTTATCGCGATTGCCGTGGTTTATACGTCTAAATGTCTGGTTATTCGTGATTATGTCGGTTCTGAGTTTGGCAGAGAGCGGTGGTAAGGAATTCGTATACTTTGCATTTTAGGGAAGCAAAGGACATGAGATTGACAACCTGGATATGGCAACGGATTGCAAAAACACTATTCGTCGCTGCATATTGCCTGCTTGCTGCAGAAGTTTTCCTTCGCGTCTTTGCACCACAGTCGATTCTTCCCCGTTACGTGCGCCCCACGGATTACGGGATAAGAGGCAACGAGCCCAACTGCAGCTACTGGCATGTCACACCTGATTATCGCATTAACATTCGGACAAACTCGAAAGGTATCCGTGCCGACAGCGAGATACCCTACGAAAAACCGCCCGGACTAAAGAGAATAGTGGTGCTGGGGGACTCTTTCGGAATGGGTTATGGCGTGGATATACAAGATACCTTCACCAGCCAAATGCAAAAGGCTCTTGAAAAAAACGGAATAAGATGTGAAGTTGTAAACCTCTCGGTCTCGGGTCACGGAAATGCTGAGGAACTGATCACTCTAAGAGAAGAGGGTTTTCGGTACGAGCCTGACCTTGTTCTGCTTGCCTGGCATGGTTCAGACCTTGACGACAACATTCGAGCAGATCTGTTCGGGCTGGAAGACGGCCGCTTAGTTCGCCGTGGCAAAACCTATTTGCCAGCCACAAAACTACAGGAAGTTTTGTTTAGGTCCAAGATTTATCGCTTTGTAGGCGAACACCTACACCTGTACACCCTTGTACGTGACAAGGCGGCCAATTTAGTGAAATATAAAATCCTCCCTACAATACGAATTCTGTCCAATCCGGCCAGCTCAGCACAATCTCCAAACGAAAGTGACGCCACCGAAGTGGTATTGGAATACCAGAGGCACTTGACAATAGCAATTCTGGAGGAAATCAGACAGCAGTGCATTTCTCACGGAGCCAACTTCTTAATTCTTGATATTCCATTTTGGCGAAGCCGAACAGAACACATATCAAAATTCCCATGGGAGGAATTTGCAGAAGATAGACACTTTACAGTGTTCTGTCCGGTGGAATCATTCAAGCAGCATAACGGTAAGATACTTTACTGGGAACGGTCGGACGGTCACTTTACTCCGCTCGGCTGCCGAATTGTGGGCGAGGGTTTGGCAAAAATCATTCTTGAGTCAGGTCTGTTAAGCGAGGAAATCCTGGATAATGACACTGACGGCGGAGAGGTTCTGACAGCAGACTGACACAAAGACTGTTCGTGAAGTGCGCAGAATAATAGTACGATTCTCTCTCGCAAATACAAACCGAATTTGTTTAGCTGTAATCGCCGCAAAATGGTATGGTCTCACCGAAATCTCGGAGCGTGTGGCTCTTAGGGTCACCCATCTGGAAGCGGGATGAATCTACGATCAGGCGGGACGAATCAGAGCAGTGCTGGAGACCGCATAGATGAGACCTACATACCAAATGGGGGCGTGAGATTCATAGGCGGAAATGAACTGTAGGTGGTCTACACGTTGCTAAGAATCAGAGGAAAAGGGTGTTTGCGCGTGCGTTCAGACTTGCTATGGCGTCAACCGTAAAAGAAGTTAGACGAGATAAGTCACCGCTCCCATGTTTAGCAATTAGCAGACCTGTCCATTGATGGTTTATCTGAAGCACGGAGGCTGAGACACCAAACTATGGTGATGATGCGCAGGCAATTACTCAAAAGACAAAAGGTCAAAGCGGTGATTCTCGCGGGAAACCGGGATTTTACTATGTGTCCGTTAGCGAGGCGCCTGCCAACGGCGTTGTGGCCGGTGTCGGGGCGACCTGCGCTTGAGCGTATGCTAACTTCTCTCGCAGATCAAGGACTAAGACAAGTCACTATTTGTTCGGCCGGCGACAGCTCGTTGTTGGCAGATTCGATTCACGTTGACAATCGTTTAGAGTTGAAGTTTTTGGACGAACCGCTGCCGGTTGGTACTGCTGGATGTATCCGCGGTGCTGCTGACAATGAAACAGATGCGGTATTCATAGTGTTCCCAGCTACGATAATATCGCCTCCCAAAATCGATGTTTTATTGCAGGCCCATCGCGATGGTGGGGCGGACCTGACGGTGATGTTAAATCCGAACCAAGAAAATAGCCAGCTTACGGGCCAGGGCTCCTGTATCTACGTCTGTAACCCCGCTATCCTGCAACATGTACCTAAAGAAGGGTACTTTGACATCAAGGAAGGATTAATTCGTGAAATGATCAGAGTTGGCAAAACCGTTCATACTGTAACATTGCCAAAGCCTGCAGGGAACTTTCGAGATCGGCAGAGTTACTTAAATGCCATCGCTAATTACCTTGAAAACGGCCCAGGCGCAGACACAGGTTTGAATCTCTGCAAACGAACAGATTCGCAAACTGCGTGGATGGCGGATAACGTGAGCATACATCCAAGTGTGCGAATTTGCGGCCCAGTTGCTATAATGGATGGCGCCCAGATATCAAAGGACGTGGTTATTGTTGGGCCAGCAATCATTGAGCGAGGCGTCACGATCGGCCAGGGTAGTGTGGTTGTAAATAGCGCACTCTGGGATGAGGCCACGATTGGTCCGAATTGCCAAATCCAACGGTGCTTAATTGACTACCACGCCGTTGTGCCCGCTAATACGATTGTAGAAGAAGAGTCTATAATGTTCAAAGCACCGGGAATACTACAATGCGCTGGCAAGGCCTTTATGGCAGTAAAGAACACGACAAGCAAACTGCGAATTACATCGCCACCTCAACTTGCTGGAATCAACGCAAAGCTACCAGCCTGGGTTGACGGGCACAAAGCCCAGCTCATTCCCGGGCTTGCAATGGGCGTTGTTTTGGTCGCCCTTCTCTGGTCCTACTGGCGAGGCGTCGTTGAGCTTTGGCAGATGTGGCAGAGAAGCGATGAATATTCCAGCGGCCTTTTAGTGCCGTTTTTGGCTGTCTACATTTTATGGTCGAGGCACAACGATCTTGCTCAATGCCGGATAAGGCCGTCTCTTTGGGGCATACTTTTCTTCGTCGGCGCCCAGGCGGTCAGACTTTCCGGCCTTGCCCTCATCTACAGTTCGGCTGAGAACTTATCTATTGCTCTAAGTGTCGCTGCCCTGGTGTTGCTTCTGTTCGGCTGGCCGCTTTTGCGAAGAGTATCTACTGTGCTGCTGTTTCTATGCTTAATGTTGCCCTGGCCGAACCGAATCCAGGCAGCTATTGCCTTACCGCTGCAGGAATGGGCCACCTCATCAGCAGTATTCTGCCTGGAGACGATGGGCTATAGTGTCATGCAAGAAGGCAATGTCATTCATATCGGCAGTGCAAGCGTGGCGGTAGCTGAGGCCTGCAATGGCCTCAGGATGGTCACTGCCTTTTTTGTTATCAGCGGCTTAGTGGTCCTATTAGTCAAGCGCACATGGTGGGAAAAGCTGATTGTTTTTGCTTCGAGCCTACCGGTAGCTTTGTTGTGTAACACGACGCGGTTGGCAATCACGGCACTTGCCTTTACGGTCGTAAGTGGAGAATACTGGGAAAAAGTGTTCCACGACTTCGGTGGATATGCGATGATGCCCTTAGCCCTTGCAACTGTCGTTGCGGAACTCTGGATTTTGGCAAAACTTACCATGCCTCCTACGCAAAAAGAGGCTATAATAGCTGTAAGGCGAAAGTGAGAATCGCAGAACAAAGAGGACACCAGAAATGGATAATTTAGATAGATACACCGCTCAGGTTATCGAACAAAAGCCTGCGTATCTTGAAACACCGCCGGAAGCCGGCAGCCAAGGCACATCGGATTTGGTGAAGGGTGTGCTTCGCCGGTGGTACATTGTACTGCTTGTCTTTGTTGTAATGTGCGGCTTAGGAGTCCCTGCGATTTGGCTTCTAATAGAGCCACTATACAACGTAACTGGCGCAATACGAGTGGCCCCAATCATACCGAATATCCTGACCGGCGAAGCGGAACAAGGGGTAATATCAAACTACGAAAGCTTTGTATACACACAGGCAAGACTCATTACCAGTAAGAAGGTAGTGCAATGGGTGGCAGACACCCTGGCAGACAAGAATTTGTCCTTCTTCCAGAAAGAACCGGTTGGCTTTGTCGCGAAACTCAAACGCCAACTTAAGGGTGCCGAAGCAAATCGCGAACCAGCCAACGTATTGAAAGACGCAATACAAGGTGGAATTATTACCGCCGCTCCCGCTCGAAGGACTGAGCTAATAGAAGTGACCGTGAAAAGCACAAACGGTAACGAAGCGAAGCAGATCGTAGACGCTTTCATTAGTGCCTATATGGCTCTTGAAGGCACCAGAGCCACCCAAGACGAGAACCAAAAGCTGGCCACTCTGGAAAGCGAGCGAAAAACGCTTGTCCAAAGGCTGGACGATCACCGCACAAAGCTGCGCGAACTGGCAGACCCGTTTGGAACAACCACTTTGGGTGGGCGACAAGACATGGCCTTGCAGCGGGTTACCGCCTTGCTGGGCGAACTAACCCGAATAGAGGCGCGCAGAATCAACCTTGAAGCCCAGGTACAGTTTCTCCAGCAAGCTGAACAACAAGCCATCGCGCCACAAGAGCTGATAGGAAGACGTACTGAGTATATCAATACGAACCCTATGGTTCAGGAGCTAACCCGAAGTATCGTCCA
>JAFNGF010000022.1:1867-2621 GCA_017885385.1 Planctomycetota bacterium | reverse complement strand
GAAGCGAGGTAAATGTACTCTCCGTCGGTCTTGACGATATCTGCCTCGTCCACGCCGGCAACCTGAATATTGGTGGTAGAGTAGTCTGTGACGGACGGTACGGCAGCGGATTCCTCTGCACCCGCTGGTGCAAGTGTGATATCTCCGCCGACGAATCCCCACCGGAACTGCTTGTATCCTGCGTTGGTCCCTACAAATTCACGCAATTGATCATACGAAGCGAATTTGCTGATTGCATTCTCTCCCAGATACAGAGGCCCCGGCTTATCCACCGGGAAAACTCCCACAAGCGCTATTAACAGGACTGCAGCTGCAATGGGGGCCAGCACCTTTGCCCAACTCATGATCGTCCTTTCCTTAAAACGGCCGGAGTTGAGCAAAAACATCTTTAGGGCCCGTCTGTGGCCCGGTAACTCGATATCCGGAGTTTTAAGGTCTTCCAGTTTCCTAATTAAGTCTTCATATTTCATAGGCTTTACCTCCTTTTGTCGCCTTTAGGGCAGAATCAGATACCCGTTTATTGTCAGCGCGTACTTCAAATTAGGCAGCGCGGGTTGTGCTAAGTACCAAGAGAAAGCACGTGATGAATAACCGCGCTCGTTTGTGTCACTGGCTCGGTCGGACACGTTTACATCTTTGCTCCCCAGTAACGGATGCGTTCCGATTTGTCTCTCATTCATTTCGTTTTCCTCCTTCCACTAAGTTAAATGCAGAGCGTCGAAAAAGGTTGCATTACGCGGCCTGTAAGATGGCG
>JAFNGF010000022.1:0-1737 GCA_017885385.1 Planctomycetota bacterium | reverse complement strand
TCTCCTGGATTTCCAGAAAGTCTTGATGTTGTTTCAATTCTTCCTGCGCCTCTATCAGTTCGCTTTCAGGGTCATCGGGCGATCGCAGTTCGAAGCCCTGCTCCAGCAGTTCTTCCAGTGATATGGATTTCTTGTATTCAGCTTTCCTGAAGTACTGGTTAGTCTCATTGGTGGCGATTTTATAAAGCCACGAAGAAAAAGAGACATTGCGCCATTGAAATTGCCAGAGCTTCCCCAATGCCTTCAAGAATGTCTCAGAGGTAATATCCTGAGCAGCTTCAATATTGGCACTCCGCCTCAGGACATAGCCAAAGATTTTGGGATAATACTGATCGTAAAGCTTGGCAAAAGCATCGGGGGATTTTTGTGCTTGCGTGACGAGCTCCTTTTCTTCGCTTAGGTCCATATCAGCCGCCGGAAAAGAACGGGCGCACACGACTAGTATAGCGCACTCGCAACAATTTGGTTCCCCCAGAATCCCAGTTCATACTGTATCATCCCCCGCGGCACTGTCAAGCCTTTTTTCGTTCTTTCCAGATTTGGGTCTGATTCATAGAAGGTCGGCAAACTAACCGATAGAGGCTGGGCCCTGGGTGTCAGCCCGAGAAATTGTAGCAAGGTGATGGGGTAGACCACTCTTAGGGCTTTTGGGAAGGCTTCCCTGTTAACAAACCAAGGTTCTCTCGGACATCGAATACTGGACTGTTTCCCATCGCCACCCGATTCTCGTTCTGCACTACAGATCTCCTGCCTTGGCCATAGCATCCATCCGCAAGAAGACCTCGGCAATATTCAACTTGGAGGTGGCGGGGTATTCACCGCGGAACTCGCGCCACAGGCGCTCGACATTGAGCAGAATGCGCTCGTGATTAGGCCATTGCTTGAATTGCCCCAAGGGAATGTCCTTGGCGGCTTCATCAACGGTCATGCCTTTGTCGAACCGTTTCTTGGCCTCGCCTCGAACCAAGACCAGATAGTCGCGACACTGCTTCAGCCCTTCAGCTCCGCACACCGGGCCATGGCCAGGAACGTAGGTCTGAGCACCCAGCTTCGCCATAGCATCCAGGTTTTCAATCCAACCCGCAAACGACCCTTCCATGCCCAGCGGGGTGGAATACAGAAAAATGAAGTCGCCGGCAAAGACAATACCTTCCTGGGGCAAATGCACAATTATGTCGTCGATAGTATGTCCATGCCCAAAGTGCAGCAGCCGGACTTCGCGCCCATCCACATGCAGTATGAGTTGCTTGGCGAAGGTGACATGGGCCGGCGTGACCGTGATTCCCCGGAAATCGAATTCAGGGAAGATGGTATTCAGCAAGTTGGGATCCAGCATACGTGCCTCTGTTAGCTCGCGGCGGCAGCAGTCATGCGAGATTATAGTAGCCCCGGCAAACACATGGTTTCCGTACGTATGGTCTCCATGGTGATGGGTGTTGATTAGATAGCGAATCGGCCTGTCGGTGATCTTTCTGATCTCATCTCTGAATCTCTGGGTCAGGCCAACCGTAGCCAGCGAATCCACGACCACCACGTAATCGTTGCCCACAATGAATCCGGCATTGCTCCAATACCAGGTAGCCTTGGCCTGAATATAGGCATATACGTTGGGAGCCAGCTGCTTGACACCGAGTTGCCAAGTCGGAATTGTATGATTCCTGTTCATAGTGGTGCCACCTCTGCTAACCCTATTCAGGTCCAATCATCCAGAAATCTGACGGCACGCAAACATGTTGT
>JAFNGF010000021.1:207-3972 GCA_017885385.1 Planctomycetota bacterium | reverse complement strand
TATTCTGCCGGGGCTAAGTAATCAAGAGCCTGTGGGCACGCCACGGCCGAGCTTCCGCCCGAACCCCGATAAGAGGGGCTTAAAACAGGCGCGACGCAGACATGCTCCAGCCGAACCCTTAAATGATCAAAAATCAGGGACACCGTATCGTGTTTCCCAACGCTAGAGGTCACCGTTTCCGGACCCGTTGCGGGTGAGGAATATGGTGGACCTCATGGTTGGGTCCTATTCTTTCTGTTCTTCCAGGCCAGCTTGAGTGCTCCGAACAGCTTTGGCAAATCTACGGCAAAGCCGAAAGCCCCAGGCTTAAGCTCAACAGAGGATGCAAGTTCTTCCTTCGGCGTCTTAGCGTTTCTCTGGTTATGAATGTACTTGGCCAACTTCGGATTCTGCTCCTTCAAGAATTCGTTGAACACGACCTCTGTGAAGCGCGTGTGATCGTCCCATTTTATGTCAGTAAGATTAGCATAGATCCCCTTGCCGGTTTGAGGGTGTGGCGTATGATCGAATGATGCCTTAAGGCACAAGGCAGAAGAGAAGTCAGCACCGTGGCAGTTTGCGCCATCAAAGACGCCGTGGGAGACCAGTGCGTTGGTGAAGTCGCAATACCCAAGATCCGCGCCCAACATGCGGCAATCGGGAAGATAAGATCCTATGAATGAGACTCCGTGAGCCGTGGCGTGGGAGAGATCAATCTGTGTCGCCTTCAGACCAGCCATACTGGCGCCGTAGAGATTTGCATTCACCAGACGCAACAGATGGCATTCTGAATAATCGAGATAGACGTTGCGGAGCCAAACATGGCTTCGGTTTTGTCCGCTGATTGTGAGTCCGCTTAATTCCACACCGCGCAAATCGTCTTTCCGAAATTCTGGAAAGCCTGAGTCCTTCAGAACGCCATTCCACTTCTGAAGTTGGTCATTGAGTGCTCTGTTATCCCTGTTATTGGAACTGATCAGCGAAACCAGTTGCCGCCTTAGCTTGACGTGGTCTTTCTCGATGCAGCGCCAGCGCGCCCGGAGTTTGTAGACCAAGAACATGTCGTCCTCGCCATAAAGTCCAGCTTCAGCATTCGCGAAGTCCGCCATGTAAGTTCTTGGCCAGGGATGCTCATATCCACCTTCCTCGACGATGCTTATGTCGCCGAAGGCGTACTCACCATCGGGCATGACAAGCTTGCCATCAGCCACAGGGTAATCTCGCTCAACTGCGTCATTGAGAAGATTGAACTCCTCTTGCGACACGACACGGCTTCCACCGGCCCATATGTTCCAGGCTTCGGCCGCCTCTTCCTTGGTGGTATATCCGCGTGTCTGAACCATGGTTTCTTTCCGAGACCTAACGCTTGGCTTCAGCGGCAGCGGCGGGGCTAGCAAGACTCGCGGGCAAACCAGAACGATTGCTGGCAAGGTGCGCCGGTTAAGGAGCGGCGAAGCCGCTGTCCGCTGCAAGCCATGGTTAGGTGGCCCATGACAACCCTAGAATCTTTTCGAGTGGTGTCCACTTGAGTAGAAGCAACAATATTGAGTAGTTATGTCCGGCCGCATATTAGTCAAAAGACCAGATCGTGACTTCGTCTGCGATCCATGTGAGCGCGATGTGATCTTTGGAATTCTGGATACATAATAGATCAAGGATGGCACTTCTGATCTTCTCGTCCAGTGTCAAGTCTCTGAGTTGGAATCCGAATCTGCGTGGATTGACCGATGCCTGCCCGATAACACCTGAGTATCTGCTAATAAGGCTAGCAAGTACCTTGACGAACAAAGTGGTTATCTTGCCAGTTATCTCAGCAGCTTTCTTCTGATCCCATGACACGACCTGTGCCTTCTCATCGTCACTGAGCTTCCTCCAAGTAGCCTCAGATCCAAGGGGTGAATCAATTGTGTAGTTGGTATCAAGTTCTCTTCTAATGCAAGCACAAAGCAGCCCCTTGAAGAAATCCAAAGCATAATCGAGTTTGACGACCGTTGCAAATTGCTCGCAAAAGGCCTGGAACTCCTGTGGACCTAACGTGCCCACCAGAACTGATTCAACGGATATGGGCGACATGTAGCTAAGAAGGCTTGGAGCTTCGCTTGTTAGCGCAGATTCATTCAGCAAACGAAGAATACGCAGAATCCCCCTTGATGGGTTCTGCTCGATGTTAAGAAGGCTTCGCTTCAAGAGCGTTCGGTCACCTTGGGTTTCCTTTACAGCAGAGACAAGGATATCCCAATCCCCAAGAACGTTAGATAGCTTCTCGGGCACAAGACCCAGGCATGTATCAGCGCATCGACAAAGATTCAGGAGCTGATCAGCTAGCTCCCTTTCAGTCTTGCCAACGTGAGATGGTAAGGGGGAGTCGCCATGCCGCAATCGGTAGATATTAGCAGCCAAATCGAGAGCCGGCTTCTTGTCAATAACCTTACAGACAGCGGCTATATCAGCAAGGTTGAGCAGCATCACGGCAGTTACATTCTTGGTTATTCCAGGAATTGCTCCTTTGTTGCTAGTAAAATAAAGGATATCGCTGAAGATGGGGAGAGCCCCCTCACCTGTACTTACCACACCGAACTTGTCATGATGTTGAATGATAGATGCCATCAGAGAAAAGCGGCTGTATTTTGAAAGTGTATTAGGTTGTTCACCCTCATACACAAGATAGTCTAGAAGGAGACGACTTTGTTCTTCATCGAAGCTGCGGAGTAGATTGGCACCGACCTGAGGATGGTTTGCTCTGCGAATAACCTTGCCCAAGTCATGGAACAGGGCTGCAACTTTTAGTAAGGAGAGGACTTTGCCAAGTTCAGGGCAAGCTTGGAAATCAGAAGGTATTTCAAGGGCTTCCAGAATCTTCGGATAATATCGTTGATAGGTTATGATTGCTTGATCTTTGTTGTCTCCTGCCAGCAACCCATTGTCAGTCTCAAGCTTACATTTTAGCAGAAGTTCAACGAAACGAATCACATTGGGACCATGGATGGGGTAATCTTGGTTGTCTTTAGCTGGATTGAAGAACACATCGTTTAGAATGGTAGAAAAAGGAGTTGGTCCAAGAGGGAGTGGGAAGTAATCGTAGAGAAACAGATTCTTAGTGAATGACATGGCTTATATCCTTTCGTAAAGACAGAGTTGGATTGAAAAATCTGCCTGGAGAACTTGGGCAAGTATTCATGATTGACAAGACACAGCCACCTAACAATGATTATACAGTCTGTATAATTCTGGAAATACAGACTGTCCCTTTCCGTATAAGAAGTCTCTCCCCTTCCTTATCCTTTCGTCCATCGCCTTTCATTTCAACTGCTTACTTCCATCTTTCACCACAGAGCTTCCCGGTTTATACAGTCTGTATAAACCGGCCTACAACCCATCGAAGGGGCTTCGCACACCGTTTTGGAGCGGGGTGTAATATGCGGCTTTTTGTTCCGCGCCAAACTCCTTCCTGTCTTGTCTGCAAGTATCCCCCCGCCAATATAAATAGAGGTTATCACTCTGATTGTAAAGATGTCAAGATTTTGAACGCGTCCACTAACATTCGAGACGCCGAGGACCCGGAATTGACTAATCGAAAGGCGCCTTTTCCCATGCTCGCAGAATGCCTTTGCCTCTCCCCGGAAATTCCTTTACTTGCATAATTTCCCCAAAGCTGGTAAGCTAAATAACAAATAACTGCAGTACCCGGATGAGAACTACGTCATTGTAATCCCCGAATACACCTGGCTTTTTCCCCCCGAACGCAGAACAAAAGAAAGTAGGAGTTTTTATGGAATTTAGTAATTT
>JAFNGF010000021.1:0-134 GCA_017885385.1 Planctomycetota bacterium | reverse complement strand
ATCCTTCACCGTCTGATGCAGGGACCTCGCGGTCATGTCCGCGCCCTCATTGTCGCGCCTACGCGCGAGCTGGCGGAGCAGATCCACGAGGCCTTCGTAAGCATGGGAAAGCAGACACGCCTTCGGAGCGCAAC
>JAFNGF010000020.1:3349-3522 GCA_017885385.1 Planctomycetota bacterium | reverse complement strand
AAACGAAGGGAATAAGGGTCGAAGGGAATAAGGGTCAGGTCTATTTTGTCAGCATTCTTTCCCTTTCCCGCATAATCCGGCTTATACAGGTGAAATGCATCCTCAGATGATCGGCGACCTCCCTCTGAGTATATCCGTACTCCTACACCGCCTCGACTATCCTCTGGATTCTT
>JAFNGF010000020.1:2207-3298 GCA_017885385.1 Planctomycetota bacterium | reverse complement strand
CTGTTCATGAATCGCTGGCTCTTCGGTCTCTCCGGGATCTTTTTCCGTCCCTTCACGTAGCGGATCAGGCTCTCTATGAAGTTGCCTTCTCCGAGAACGCTCTGCGGCCTCACACCCTTCCAAATCGATTCAGCCCCAATGCCATCCATCACAAATTTCCTATACGCAGCCTCCGCCGATTTCCTTTCAGTACCAAACTGGCTTAGAATCCAATCCGTCACGGGACATGGGTACGGTTTTGTTATAGACCCCAGCAATTCCAGCAAATAAATACGAATAGCATAAGAATGCGCTCCTGTAGTCGTTCTTATCAGCACATAAGAGCCATGATTTCGCTCACATTAGAAACGTCTTGAAGTCCTGAAACTTGTTCCACCACTTTTTGAATGTGTTTTTCGGGTAGAGGTTTCACCGAGTAGCTGACACAGTCCTTGAATTTCTCTGAAATAGCAGCCCTAGTCATTGGTCTTTGTGGATGGCCGTATGGAATGTCTACTCGCTTGCGGAATGTTCCCTTTTTGGTCTTAATTTCTATTTCAGCCGGATAAATGTCTCCGGATTTCTTAAGATCTTCGCGGAATACCGGTATTACTTTCTGGGCTAATCCGAGGGTAACCGGATTCTTCAGACCTTCCACCGTATAGTCGGCAATGATCACGTTCNNTCACAAAGGGGTTGACCAAAATCACCGATGAACGCCGTCACCTTTTCGACATCTTCCGGATGAATGTCGTGGTCGTTCACCAGACCCAGGGTGGCATCGATGTATGATTGTATTATAGTGCAGGCCGGCCACGGCTTGAAACGTAGATTAGCCCCTTCAAACCGCTTCCCAAGCTCCGAAAGAATGGCTTCTCGCCGGTACTCTCCCCGGAAATAAACAGCGTATAAGCCAGCCTTGCCTTCCAAACTGTTCTTGGGTCCGGCAATCCCTTTCTGGGCCATACAAGCAGATAGAACCCCGCCCTTGGCCGCAAAACCGGGATAGGCTCCACGCAAGTTGGACCCCAGGCCGACATTCAATTCCATCGTGCAGGCTGCTTGGCAAAGGGCAATGCCCAGTGCATCAACCAATCTGGCTTCATCCAGTT
>JAFNGF010000020.1:2011-2199 GCA_017885385.1 Planctomycetota bacterium | reverse complement strand
TCGGCTGTGGCAAAAGCGGCGGGTACGACGCAGGCGCTTGGATGAACTACCACCAGCGCATGTATGTCATCGTAATCGAGACCGTGCCCCATGCCTCCATTGGCAAAGGCAGCCATCCAGGCCGGTACTTTACCGCCGAAACCTATTATCGTGCTTTCCGGTCTACCACCGGCATCCAGAATGAGTTC
>JAFNGF010000020.1:0-1963 GCA_017885385.1 Planctomycetota bacterium | reverse complement strand
GTAAACATGTGTCCTGTTTGTCCCAATGACACTGACTACATGCGCACTAAATATTCTCCGAATGGTATTATTCTCTATCAGGTCTCGTGAAATTTTCTACCTTAATTCGATGACAGCACCACCCAGCAATGTAGCGGGAGATAGACATTCACCTGACTTCCGACTGTTACCTCACTCTCGGACGGCACCTTTATATTAAACGAGTAGTCTCCGATAGCGGCATGACAGTCGAAATACTCTCCCAGAAATACCGCACTCTTTACGACAGCGGGGAAACAATTTGCCGCCCCCTGCTCTCGAGTGTCACACAACCGAATACTTTCCGCCCTGATTCCCAGTTTCACCTTCTGCCCTATGGAAAACTTTTCCAGACTCGGGCATTCGATAAAGCCGATCGGTGTCTTTAGCACTTTCTTCCCCGGTCCCTGCTCTGCCACTTCACCTTCCAGGAAATTAATGCGGCCGACGAAATCCGCAATGAAAGCCGAGTTCGGCCGCAAGTAGATATCGCGCGGTGTGCCCACCTGGGCCAGCTGACCATCCAGCATTACGCCCATCCGATCGGAGACCGCAAAGGCCTCAGCCTGGTCGTGAGTTACATACACAGCAGTCGCCCCCACTTCCTTTAACAGCCACCGCAACTCGAGCCGGGTTTCCTGACGCAGCTTGGCATCCAGGTTGCTTAACGGTTCATCCAGCAATACGACTTCCGGTTTCTTGATCAGGGCCCGCGCAAGTGCCACCCGCTGCTGTTGTCCTCCGCTCAACTGAGGAGCTGGGCGAGTCTCAAAACCCTGCAGTTGAACAAGTGCCAGGGCTTCCAGCACTCTTTCCTTGATCTCACGGTCGGAAAAACGCTCGCTCACACCGCTCTTAAGCGGAAAGGCTACATTCTCGAATACGTTCATATGCGGCCAGATGGCGTAGGACTGGAACACCATGCCGATTTTTCTCTGATGCGGTGGAATAAACCGGTTCTTGGCGCGGGAAAAGACCAGGTCATCACCCAGCCAGATCTCGCCATCATCCGGCTTCTCCAACCCGGCAACACAGCGTATGGTGGTGGTCTTGCCGCAACCGCTGGGCCCGAGCAAGCTGAAAAACTCACCGCGCTCTATGGTTAAGTTCAAATCACGAATGGCCCGGACCTCACCCCGCGCCGTGGTAAAAGACTTATTGATATTCTTTAGGGACACCATATCCATGCTAGACGCTCCCTACAAGCAGGCTCTGCCGGCCTACTAACAAAGCCAATACTAACGATAGGACCACCAGAGGTAACGCCATCGCACAGGCAAGCGGGAAATCACTCACCGCAAACCATATATTCCAAAGTGCCACTGTAATGGTCTGGTTACCATATGCCTGCAGCATCAACGGGACCGTGGCGTTACAGATGGAAGAGACAAACACCCACAGGAAACCCCGTAAAAAGCTGGGCCACAGCAACGGCAAAACAATTCGTATCAACGTCGTGAACGGGTTAGCCCCGCTCGTTTCGGCGGCTTCTTCCAGTTCTTTATGGATTTGCAGCAGTGCCGCCGTCATCAGCCTGGTGCCAAAGGGAATGGTCAGAGTTACCAGCCCCAGGATAATAATCCAGATTGTCCCGTAAATCCGTATGGGAAAAGAGGCGTAGATGAAAATGAGTGCCAGGGCCAGCACGATACCCGGGACACCCAGTATCAAGAAGGCAAGGTATTCCGTAACGGCCACGGTGGGGTTACCCCGCCTTCGAACCGATAGCCAGGACACCAGTGTTACGAGCATCATCGTNNTGGAAGGCGTTCAAGCTGAGTTGTCCAAGCGCTGAGATTGATATCGTTGCGTACGCCGGCGAAAAAGCCCGCCATAACAGGACTATCAGCGGCATTACGACAGCAATCAAAAAGTACACCGACATGACAATCACCGGCACATACCGCCACTTCCCCAGGTCGATCAACCTCGGCCGGTACCCGCG
>JAFNGF010000019.1:257-7016 GCA_017885385.1 Planctomycetota bacterium | reverse complement strand
AAGTGGCTGGAGGATGGAAAGAGAATCGAAGTCGAGCGCGCACCGACGTATTACGGCCAATTATCCATGAGCGTTGAAAGCAAGGCTGGCTCCAGTCAACTGTCCGCACAAATTAAGATGCCCAATCGCCGCAGCCCCAAGCAACTTGTCGTTCGATTCCGCCACCCGCAAGACAAGCCGATGCAGTCAGTGACCGTGAACGGGCGCGAGTGGGACAACTTCAACGCTCAGAAGGAATGGGTCGTGATTCCAGAACCCCGGCGGGAACGCTACACCATTATCGCCCGTTATTGAGACAAGGAGGATTCTATGAGAGTCGCTACTGTGCTGTTCGTGAGCACACTTCTTTTACCTTTAGCCGGGCGTGCCCAGGAGCAGGCCGTGCAGGTGACGGTGTCTCTGGAAGATCGTTTGGGACCTATGGAGATCGACCGTATGGCGCTGGGCCAGGGAGGGCTTTCTGCCGAGCCTATGTGGGACAGCCGTATTGCGGAGATTCGTGCATTGCGGCCGAGCATGATTCGCCTGTTCATCCAGGAGTATTTTGACCTGCTGCCTGAGAAAGGCCGGTATCATTTCGACGCGTTGGATCGCTCGGTTGATACAATTCTCAAGACCGGTGCAGAGCCGATTATGTGTATCTGTTTCAAGCCGCATGTTCTTTTCCCCAAAATCGATCAGGACATCGTCGAGCCGAGCGATTACGACCACTGGGAGAAACTGATATTCAACCTCGTCCGGCACTACAAGGAAAAGAATACCGGAATTCGCTATTGGGAGGTCGCCAACGAGCCGGATATTGGCGAAAGTGGCGGGTGCCCTTATCGCTTTAAGCCCGAAAGCTACGTGCGCTATTACAGGCACACTGTAGAGGCCATCCTGCGGGCGGATCCTGATGCACGCGTTGGAGGGCCGGCTTTGGCCAATGTCCATTCACCCATTCTACCGGCCCTGCTGGAGTTCTGTGAGGAGCAGAAAGTGCCGTTACACTTCGTTTCGTGGCATATCTACAGCAGCAGTCCACAGCAGATTCGCGGGACGATCAACTACGTCAAGGAGCTGCTGAAGAAGTACCCGAGCATAAAGGTGGAGACCATCCTCAACGAATGGAACATGGATCTGTCGAATCCACCAACGGACCCTCGCTTTCAGCCCTGCTTCGTTGCAGAGGTTATCTGGCAGATGAAGGAAGCCGGGCTTGACTATTCGTGCTACTATCATATCCGGGACTATCACGTTTCGTTTGAACCTTTTGCCAAGTTCATGTCGCCGGGCGGAACGGCCTTCATGTACAAGTGGTGGAACCGCAGGCCGCAATATGACGGCTTGTTTGACTATCAGAACACGGTGCGTCCAACGTATTTTACTTTCAAATTACTGTCGCGTCTGACGGGCGAACGTTTGCGTCTGACTTCGAGCAGCGAAACGGTTCACGGACTGGCAAGCTGGGACCAGAAGCTGCAATTGTACAACGTGCTCTTGTGGAATTTTTCGCCAGCGCCGGCCACAGTCAATATAGCTCCCCGCTTGCGCGGGGACAAGCTTGCCCCTGCGGAAGCAGGGGCCGGCTCCGCCGGCAGTCTTCTGGCTCGGCCGATTGTGCTGGACGCAGCGTCAGGCAGCTATGATGAAAACTCCCGGCTCCGAATCGAAGGTCCGGTAGAGCTCAAGCGTGACAACACGAGCTTAGACGCTCAATTTGAGCCATACGGCATCAGGTTCTGGTCCGTCGAACGGCAAAACTGACTTGGAAATGGCTCCGCTGAATGCAGACTGCCGAGGAGATGTAACGTGTTCGACAAAATAAAAATTTTTCCGAAGTTCAAACGTGAGACGACGGCATTTGTCTGGGCCATTGTACTCATGGCTGTCTCATCTCTGAGAGAGGTACATTCTTCACCAGCGCCTGTCAGCGACGATATTTCGGTCAGGCTTTTGTCCGAAGAAGTGCGTGACAAGGGTTGGATTGTGTTTTGCGGCCGGTCTGACAAGGGTGACTGGGACTTGTTCCTGTGCAGGCCGGATGGCTCTGGGTTGCACAACATCACGAAGACGTCCGAGTACAACGAGGCGGCGCCCCAGTTCTCACGCGATGGTCACAGGCTGCTTTATCGGCGGTTGCCTCGCGATGAGCAAATCGACGGCAACCACTACGGCGCCCAAGGCGCGCTGGTAATAGCCAATAGTAACGGAACCGATCCCCGCTTTCGCGGGGACAAGCTTGCCCCTGCGGAAGCAGGGGTCTTCGGCGAGAATGGCGAATATCCCTGGGCAAGCTGGAGTCCGGACGGCAGGCAGATCGCCTGCCTCTCCATAGAAGGAGTCTCTTTCGTCGATATCGCCAGCCGACAAATAGTCCGTCGACTGAACCGGAAAGGGTTCTTTCAGCAGTTGACATTTTCTCCTGATGGTAAGTGGTTGTGCGGCGTGGCCAATTCCTTCGGCACCGGCTGGTCCGTCGCGCGAATGAATGCGCTCACGGGGGAGGCCAATGCGGTCAGCCGTGTGGACTGCTGCACGCCCGATTGGTTTCCGGATAGCAAGTATTTGGTGTTTTCCAACCGGCCACCCGGTCAGAAAGCAAACAATGGATACGGCTGGACGCAGTTGTGGATGGCTGATGTTGAGGGGACGGACCGAAAGCTGGTCTACGCCGAGGAAGGCCGGCATGTTTATGGCGGGCATGTCTCGCCGGACGGCAGGTATGTGATCTTCACAGGCAACATACAGGAAAACGGCGATCCCGGCAATGTCGGGGCGCCAATGGGCCTTATGCGGTTGGCGGATATGCCTGTAATCGGAGGACAAGACGGCGAAGCTCGCTCGATGTATCCCAATGCAAAAAGTGGTCCTGCGCTGAAGCTGCCTGTCGGGTGGGAGCCTTGTTGGACGTTCTTCGAGATTGGGATTGACACGGATGCTGATCTACAGGACCTAAGCCGTAAGAGTGTAGGAGCCAATACGCGTCCACAGGATAAAGACCTCCCCGCTTTCGCGGGGACAGGCTTGCCCCTGCGGAAGCAGGGGTGGGCCGAGGAGTTGCGCAGTAAAGGTTGGATTGTCTTCAGTGCCGCGACCGGTAAGGGTGACTGGGACCTTTTTCTCATGCGCCCGGACGGCTCGGACCGGCGGCAGATAACCGATACCCGCAACTACAATGAGGCCGGGGCACGGTTCTCGCCCGATGGAAAGAAGCTGCTCTATTATCGGCTGCCCAGCACCGAGCAGATAGACAACAATACGTACGGCACTTATGAGCTGGTCGTCGCAGACTCCAACGGCCGCAATACAGTCGTCTATGGGAACCGTTTCAAATGGGCTTCATGGGGACCGGACGGCACGCAGATAGCGTCTCTGGACACAAGAGGCATACAGATCATCGACCTTGCGACCCGGCGGGTTGTCAGAGAGCTGCCCCGCAGAGGGGTGGTTCAGCAGCTTGTCTGGTCGCCGGACGGCAAGTGGTTCGTCGGCACGGCCAACGGCCTGGGCGTTGCATGGGCCATCGGCAGGCTTAACGCTCCCCGCTTCCGCGGGGACAGGCTTGCCCCTGCAAAAGCAGGGGCGGGCCAAATCAATGCCGTCAGTGAAACAGACCGCTATAACTGTACTCCTGATTGGCTGGGTGATTCCGAGCGTATCATTTACTCACGAGGAATCGTGCCGGATTCTCCGGGCTGGGCACAGTTGTGGGTGGCCACCGGGGACGGAAGTGACAGGCGATTACTATACGCTGAGGATGGCCGCCACATTTACGGCGGCTGCNNTGGACAATTCGCAAACGACAATGGCAATCATACGATGGGAGGATACGCCTATGGTTAGCCGAGATAGTGTTTCTCTGCGTGCACAGTACCCGGACGCCCAGAGGGGGCCGCTGCTGGACCTGTCTTATGGGTGGGAGCCGCACTGGACCTACAGTGATGTTATTCCTGCCGCGAATCCAGGCGTGGATGTCACCGACAGCCGTAAGTGAAGGAACCTAAAAATGACCGGACGACACTTGGCAACCACCTCGATCCTGACGGCCGGGCTGATACTTCTCTCCTGCAGCAAGAAGCCAGACCACACACGTCCAACGGGGGAAGATCCGAATGTAACGACGATGGGCAGTATCGAGGTGACCGCTCGCCTGGCGGAGATACCCGAAGGGGCGATCTTCAAACGAGAGCTGTACAACTATACGACTGTCCTGAAGTACAATGTCCTCAAGGTGCACAGGGGGCAGGTGGGAGCAAAGACCATTTACGTCGGGCACTACAATCCTTTCAAGCCCCGGAGCGAGGCCGCCGACAAGCGAGTCACAGGTATAGGTGGAAATCTCAGGAGCTTCCGGTCGGGACAGATCCATCGGATGGCGCTGGAAGTGCCGATTGACGACTACTATATGGGCGGAATCATCAATAAGTACTTCGGAAAGTCCGATGGACCTATTTACTGGGCGGTCTGGACCAACGAAGTCTCGAAATAGCACTCAATGAGCTTTGCGTCACACATATTCGTGTTCTATTTCCTGCCGCTTGTTCTGTTGGGCTACTGCCTGATACCACAGAATCCCCGCTTCCTGCGCACGGCCTTTCTCCTCATTGCCAGTTATGTCTTTTATGGCTGGTTGAATCCGTGGTTCGTGGCGCTCCTGTTTGGGACCAGCGGCGTCAACTACATTCTCTCGATACGAATGACGCAATGTGAAGGCAAGTATGTGCGTCGTATATTGATTACGATCGCAGTGACAATCAACCTCGGTTTGCTGGCCTTCTTCAAATATGCCGTGTTTTTCCAGGAGAACCTGAACCACGTTCTGAGATTCTCCGGCTCTGACACTATGCCCGTGCTGCGTATGGTGCTGCCCGTAGGAATCTCGTTCTACACGTTCAGAGTTCTTAGCTACGTTATCGACGTTTATCGCGGCAATCCGCCAGCCTACTCCTTTCTCGATTTCGCCTGTTATGTTGCCTTCTTCCCCCAATTGCTTTCGGGGCCTATCCAGCGTTACGGGACAATCGACGCCAAGTCAGGGCGATCAGCCCCCCTGCTCGGGGAGACGACGCCCACTTTTGGTGTCGAGCGTAGTCGAGACATCTGCCTTGTCACAATGCGCGCCTCTCATTTGTGGGCAGTTCCCTCGCAGGGCTCGGGACAAGCCTACGGCGCAGCGCTCTTTATCCTGGGTTTTGCCAAGAAGGTGCTTCTGGCCGATACGGTAGGGCAGGTGGCCGATGCCGTCTTTGCCGCTGAGGCGCCGGGAACGCTGGACGTCTGGTTCGGAGCTGCAGCGTACACATTCCAGTTGTACTTCGATTTTTCCGCCTACTCGGAGATGGCCATCGGCCTGGGAGCAATGCTGGGCTTTGAATGCCCCAGAAACTTCAATGCTCCCTATAGAGCCAACAGCATTACGGATTTCTGGAGGCGGTGGCACATATCTCTGTCGAGCTGGTTCAGAGACTACCTGTACATCCCGCTCGGCGGCAATCGCAGGGGCGTCACCAGATCGTACTTCAATCTGGTGGTCGTGTTTCTACTGTGCGGCTTGTGGCACGGTGCGAGCTGGACATTTGTCGTCTGGGGTGCATATCACGGGGTTTTTCTAACAGTTGAACGCTTCCTGGGCAAAAAAACTGTTCAATCCTTCCTGCCTCGTCCTCTGCAGATAGGCGTCACCTTCGTCGTTGTCACCGTAGGCTGGGTACTCTTTCGGTCGCCGGATATGGCCCATGCGTGGAGGCTTCTTGAGATCATGTTCACGCCCTCTGAACCGCAAGGCGGCTCCATCCTGCTGGGTGCTGTCATATACACGCCGGAGCATTTGCTGACGATTGCTATCTGCTCGTTGCTCGCGTTCCAGCCGGTGCAGGCATTTGACTGGGCAAGGAGCGTGACCTGGTTCAAGGCGGGTGTATTGGTTGGCCTCTTCTGCCTGTCGCTGATGGTTATGTTTACTCATACCTTCCGTTCATTTTTGTACTTCCAGTTCTAGGGGGCGAAAAGTGTCTGACAACCGATACCGACAGATCTTTCTGACAGTAGCCTTCTTGGCTTTGATTTGCAGCGATGGCCTCATCCAGGTCGCCGTAGAGTTGTTGGAAGGGCAGACTCCGCAGGTAATCGAACTGTTTATCCAGGTCCCTACCAGGGCTAACCTCAGGGTGTTTGAGAGAAACCTCCAGGATAACTGTTGGCTGGCCCAAAGAGTACGGCCGTGTGTGCAGTCCGCTCGCTTTATGGCCTTGCAGGAACTGGGTGACAAAGCAATTGTTGGCCGTGATGGCTGGCTCTTCTACAGGCCTGCAGTGCAGTATCTGGTCGAACCATGGTCGCCCGACCCGGCCGGTGATCAGGGTGACATTCTCTCGGCGGTTATCTCCTTCAGAGATCAGTTGGCCGGGCGGGGCATACACCTGCTTGTAGTGCCCGTTCCTAACAAGCCAAGCGTGTATCCTGACCTGCTGACCAAGCGGGCAAAGGAGAAACACGAACCCGTCAATTCCAAGACCATCGAGGTCATGCGCCGGCTGCGACAGGCCGAAGTGGAAGTAGTCGATCTCTTCGCACTTTTCAAACAGGCTCGTGCCGCCTCGCCTGCGGGCGAAGCGACGAAATACTATCTGGCGCAAGACAGCCATTGGTCACCGGATGGAGCACGGCTTGCAGCCAAGGCCGTTGCCGAAAGCATCTTTGATCTGGGATGGGTCGAAAAAGGACATGCTGAATATGCGCTGAAGTCTGCGACAATACAGCGGCATGGGGATATTCTCA
>JAFNGF010000019.1:0-192 GCA_017885385.1 Planctomycetota bacterium | reverse complement strand
TCGTGGAACGCGACATTCGTTTCGGGACCGAAGGCTGGCAAATAGTCCCTCTGCCCTAACATGTCGCCCGTCTTCCACAACCGTTTGCGCACTTTCCAGTCACAGACAACATTAAGAGTCGCCTGCAAGCATGAGAACAAACGGTGATGGCCCAATGCTGCACAAGCTGAGAAAGATGTCCTTATGGTGCGC